>JAYVSP010000223.1:0-9266 GCA_043775215.1 Planctomyces sp.
CCTTTTGCCCTTGGATTCGTCAGCGATAGTCTGAAGGTCACTTCACAACGAATCCAAAACGGTGCTGACACACCGCACTCCAAAATTTCCGTGAGGCAACATGCACATCAACCAGCAAGCGTTTGTCGTCATGGGTGGTAGCTCCGGTCTGGGAGCCGCGTGCGTGCGGCGGCTGTCCGAGTCCGGTGCCGTCGGGGTCATTGCCGATCTGCGGCCTTCCAGTGAATTGCCGTCAACAGACACACCCGCTCGGTTTGTGTTTCAGGCGACCGATGTGACGGACGAAGTCGCGGTTCTTCAGGTATTGTCCGTCGCTCAAGATCTGTTCGGCCCGGTGCGAGGTGTTGTGATCTGTGCGGGGATCATTCACGGCGAGCGAATCGTCGGCGCGGACGGCCCGTTTGATCTGGCGGCCTTTCGGCGAGTCATCGACGTCAACCTGGTCGGCACGTTCAATGTGATGCGACTGGCGGCCGACGCCATGCAACACAACCCGCCGAATGATCAGGGCGAACGCGGCGTGATCATCACCACGTCATCCGTCGCGGCCTTCGAGGGTCAAATCGGACAGGCGGCCTATGCGGCATCGAAAGGAGGCGTGGCGTCGCTGACCCTTCCCGCCGCGCGAGAACTGGGACGTTTCGGCATTCGAGTCATCAGTGTCGCGCCGGGAGTCTTCGAGACTCCCATGATGCAGCAAGTGCCCGAGAAGCTGCGCGAGTCACTCGAATCACAAATCCCCTTTCCGCCGAGGTTGGGTCATCCGGATGAATACGCCGCGCTGGTGCAGCACATCATCGAGAACCCGATGCTCAACGGCACGGTCATCCGCCTCGACGGCGGCCTGCGCATGGGACCGCGCTAATCAAACCCGAGGTCCGAAACTCCAAATTCGAATCAAGACTTACAAAGCAATGACCGCCAAAACGAATTCCCCGGAACTGTTGGAGCAAATTCGCCGAGACCGCGAACTGATCGCTGCCGAATTGCCCGAATTGGAGGGCGAAACGCTCAAACTCACTGCAAATCGAAGCGACTTGGATCGCATTGAATTACTGTTCAGATGCCGATGCGTCGGTGCCGAGGACTGATCTCAATCGTCGCAAGGCTCGCAGATATCTCATGCCGGCAGCCGGCTGCGACAGACCGAGTAACTCTGCGACGTCGCTGTTGCCCAGATGCTCGCAGTGCCGCATCAGCAAGATTTCTCGATCGGTGTCGTCGAGTTCTTCCAGAGCGTCTAGGAAGCGACACTCGATCTCTTTGCGGATCGAGGCTGCGGCCGGCGTGAGTTCTCGGTCGGTGATTTGAGCAAACAGGTCGAAGGCCGAAGAGACGTCGGCGGATTGCGAAGCGGCTTGCTCGCGCGCGACGCTGCGGCGTTGAGCGCGATGCCGCCGATGCACGTCGATCATGCGGTCTTTGGCCAAATACCGCAGCCACAGATGAAACGGCATCGAGCCGGACGCGATGAACTCGGCCAGCCGCCCGTGCGCCTCCAGCAGCACATCTTGTACAACATCGCTGGCGTCCACTCGCCGCGCGACAGCTCGATCCAAGCGGGCTTGCACCATCCGCCGCAATGAATCGCGATGCCGCTCGAGTAAGGCATTCACAGCGGTAGAATCGCCGGCGCGCGCGGCGTTCAATAACTGCTGAGTTTCTTCCGAATCGGGAAGCATTTTGTCCACCAGTCGTTGCACACTAACCGAAGCGTGAAGTTGCGCAGTCTTGTTTTTCGCCCCAAAGGGGTGCAACTCGATAGCCCAGGGCGAAGCCCTGGGTGACGAATAGAACAACAATTAGAAGCCCTGAAAGGGCGAAACTCCACGGAGGCCAAAGACATCCAATTGTTTCGCCCCTACAGGGCTTGCCACGTTTTGTCCGTCAAACCCAGGGCCGGCGCTACGCGGCTGACGCCGCTCCGCTCTGCCCAGGGCTATCGAGTTTTTGCCCTTTGGGCCAGGACGACAGCGCAACTTCAAAACTGACGCCTGACGCTTCGGGTTACTTGGGCGGTTCCGCCGCGACAATGAGGAGTGTATTAATGTTGTTGACCGCGAGTCATGTTCAGAATGAGCAGGTCTTGATCACGGTGTTGATTCAGCTTGTGGTCATTATCGTGGCATCACGCTTGTTTGCGATGGCGTTTCGCTTGTTCAAGCAGCCCGCCGTCGTTGGGGAGATCGCAGCGGGATTGGTGCTGGGGCCGTCATTCTTCGGGCATTTCTGGCCGGAATTGTCGAAGACAATCTTCGATCCGTCGGTCAGTCCGATCTTCAGCGTGTTAAAAGAACTGGGTTTGATTCTGCTATTGTTTTTGGTCGGCTTGGAGTTCGATTTCAGCCATCTGAAGTGGCACGGCAAAGCGGCACTGGGCATCTCGCTGACGGGGATCGCTCTGCCGTTTGTCTTGGGGTTGGGGTTGGCTCCAATCATGCACCCGCATCTGGAATTAACAGCATCGGGCCAGCCGGTGTCGTACCTGGGTTTCACCCTGTTCATGGGAATTGCCATGTCGATCACGGCGATCCCGGTGCTCGCGCGGATCATGCTGGAACTGAATATCACGCGGACGAAGATTGGCGCGGTGACGATCTCGGCGGCGGCGCTGGACGATGCCTGTGGATGGATAGCACTGGCGACGATATCCGGAATCGTGTCGTCGCAGTTTCAACCGGGTAAGACCGTGGCGATGGTGGCTCAGACCGTCGGCTTTTTCCTGTTCATGCTGCTGCTGGCACGCCCCGTCCTGCGGCGGTTCGTCCGATTCTCGCTGCGGACGAACAACGGCGATGTCGGAGTGAATGGGATGGCGGTGATCCTTGTCGTGTTGTTCCTGTGCGCGATTGCAACGAGCCTGATTGGCATCTTCGCCATTTTTGGAGCTTTCATTCTGGGAACGGTTCTGTCTGAAGAACACGAACTGCGCGAGGCGATGTCTCGCCAATTGCGTCACTTTCTGACGGTCCTCTTCCTGCCAATCTTTTTCACATACACGGGACTGCGGACCAATATCGGCACGCTGGAATCGGGCACTCACTGGTTCTTCTTGCTGGCAGTGTTGGGCTGCGCGATCTTCGGTAAGCTTGGCGGATGCGGTCTCGCGGCCAAGCTTGGCGGTTTTCCGACACGTGAAGCACTCTGCATCGGCGCGATGATGAACACTCGCGGCTTAATGGAATTGATCGTGATCAACGTTGGCAAAGATTTGGGGGTCATCACCGACAGCGTCTTTTGCATGTTGGTCTTCATGGCACTGATCACGACCGTCATGACCACACCGCTGCTGTTGTGGTTCATGAAAGGGACTGAGTTGGAGCCGTATGTTTTGTCGAGCGGATTTATCACACCAGAAATCCCAGTGTCCAAAATCCAATGTCCAAAGTAAACCCAATGATTAATTCATGACGAATCGAACACACGACGAATGAAGCCCTTCAGGATTTGGACATTGGGACTTTTTCAGGAGAGCATTCATGGGTTCAGAAGTTCGAGAAGTTGCGGATGCGTTGTCGGTCCACATGCCGGATGTGCTGCGTTGGGCCGGGTCGATTGCTCGCGGCTTGCGGAAGTTCAATGTTGCGCTTAGCGGAAAGTCGTCGGGGAACGCGAACACCGATGCGCTAACGCTGGCCGATTTGACGGTACAAGAACTGGTGGTCTCCGCATTGCGAGATCGATCGCCTCTGTTTCGGCAGTGCCGCATTGAGGCAGAAGAGAAAAACGGCGACCTCGCTCGTTTCGCGAGCAATTCGGAATTGACGATCGCACTCGACCCAATCGATGGCACGAAGCAATATCGCGACCGAACTGGAAACGGGTATGCCGTGATGCTGCATCTTCGCGACCGGCAGACGCTGCATTACTCGCTGGTGTTCGTGCCCGAGACGGGCGAGCATGGAACTTGGGTCGAGGCAATTGGAACTCGCATCGTCTGCGGGTTGGATGATCCCAGCCGGCCCGCTCGCGACGTGCTGGATGCCCTAACTCCGATCAACACGGCGACACGTCCGAAGTCGAAGAACATTTATCTGATCGGCTTCCAGCAGCGCGATGCCGAACGAGCCACGGCAGTGTCGAACGCCGGGCTAAAAGGGGTCGCGCCCGATGACATGCCGGGAAGCATTTACCCGCTGCTCGCAACAGGTGAGTTTGGCGGCAGTCTGATTCACTCGCCGAACATTTACGACTTCCCCGTCTCGCTGCATCTTGCACGCATCTTGGGAGGCGACGCCGTCTGGACTGACACCGGCGAGTCCGTGCATTTCGGCGACCTGTGGCTGGACGACCGAGCCGACATGCTCCGCCTGCCTCGCATCGTCGCGTGCAGCGCGGAGCGCGAAACGTTGGAGATTCTCAAGGCTACCGCACAAGGTTGGCCGTTGCAGCGCTATGACGACTAACAATTCCGTCGCGTGACTCTCCGAGTTGAGCGAAAGGCGACAACTTAAACCTACAGCGCTAGACCGTAGCTGAAGTCGCCAGACTTCAGATCATTCTGCTCGAAAATGTCTGAATTCTGGCGAATTCAGCTACGACAAATGGCAATCTAGTGCTGTAGGTTTAAGTGCTATTAGCCGTTTTTTTTTGTCCATTTTTTTCTGTCAGTCAGATGCCGATCGTTTGCCAACGGCCCCTGAAGTCACTCAATGCTCTCTGAGGTTCAGGGGTCAGGAAGCTGACAGAAACAAAAGGGCAAAAACAAATCACAACATTTTGGGCGAAACCCCGCGCGGCTACGGCGAGATCTCGGTTTTCGCGAGCAGCGTCTTTAGCCGTTCGCGACCAGCGGGGGTGATACCTCCGCCAACGTTCAATTTGCGAAGGCTCGTCAGGCGGGCAAAGTGGTCGACGGATGCGTCCGTCATTTTGCTCGATTGGAGTGACAGCTCTTCGAGCGTCGTGAGCTGCGACAAGTGCTTCACGCCTTCGTCGTCGAACACTCCGTTGGACAGCATCAGAAATCGCAACTTCGGAAGCTTGGCGATTTGTTCCAGTGTGCCATTGCTGGCCGGGCGATCGTAGACGTCGAGTTGATACAGCTCTTGGAGTCGCCCGATGAAGGGCAGGGCGGTCTCCGTCGTTGTCGGGCCGTGGATGTGCAACTGCCGCAAGTTGACCAGACCGGCGAGAGACTTCAGGCCAGCGTCGGTGACGTTCGTGTGAACGATCTCCAATCGGCGTAGGCTGGTGAGCTTTCCGATTGCTTCCAATCCCGCATCACTGGCAGGGGCCGAGTGCAGGTTGATGGATTCGAGCTGCTGCATCCCTTGCAAATGCGCAAAGCCCAAACCGGTGATCTTTGAGGCACAGATCGTCATCCGCTTCATCTTGGTCATGCCGGCCAGATGCTCGAAGCCTTCGTCGCTGACGGCGGTCAGGCAGACGTTGAACCGTTCCATATTTGTCAGGTGTTTCAGATGGACCAGTCCCGCGCTTGTGACGGCAGTTCCGGAAAGCTCCAGCCGCCGCAGGTCCGGTTGATCCGCGAGTCGCTTCAGCCAGTCGTCGGTGACACGGTCCGAAAGCGGCTTCGGAATTGGTTCCTTGTGCCCGTCGGTTCGCTCGTTCAATTCAAGTTCGACGATGCGGCCAAACGACGTCAGCCCGTCGTCGCCAACAATCGAACGGAGCCAATCCGGCGCTGCGACTTCGAGCGTCGCTTTGCCTCCCAGACGTTTGACCTCAGCCAGCAAGGCTCGGTCGCGAGTGTGTCGTGCTGCCGCTTGCTCCCAGACGGGGAGGAGTTTTTCGACATCGCCGCGCAGCGGCAAATCCGTTAGCCCAGTCGTCAATGTTTTCATTTGTTGCCGAGTTGCAACATCAATCTGTTCGCCTTCGAGTTTCGCTTCGGCGGCGACGCTGGCGATCTTGGTCAGCGTCACACCGTCGGCATGAGGCCGCAGTGTGACGACGTTCAAGGTGCGCACGATTGGCAGCGGCTTGCCCGGATGGCCCATAAAACCTTTGACCCCGACCTTGGCATGGAAGACGCCAGGCGGGTCGCCGGTCGTGCAGAAGATTTCATCGTGATTCACGCCGCCGAATGCGATGTTGCTGACTACCTTGCTGGGAAGCGGCAGATAGGCCAGAACCTTGGCGTCGGGATTAAGCACCGTAATTCGCCCCATGCCAGTTTCCGGGCGATGGAAGTCGGTGACCCACAAGTTGCCAGACGCGTCGAACGCACAGCCGTCACCGCCCGAGCCGCCCAAGTCATAGAACAGTTCGGGCTTGCCGAGCAATTCATTGTCGGCGGGAACCGCGTAACGCAGAACTTTCTTCGATTGCGACTCGACGACGTATAGAAACTTCCCTGCCGGATCGACATCCAGTCCGTTTGGAAACGCGAGGCCGCCGCCAATTCGATCCATACGACCATCGGGCCGCACGCGGTAGATGTTGCCGACGGGCTTCTCCAGCGATGAGCCTTCGGGATCGGTCCAGTAAACATTGCCGCGAGCATCGATCGTCAGATCATTCAGACCGCGCAGCGCGTAGGTTTCAAACTGCTCGACGACGACGCTCAGCCTGCCTTCGGGTGACAGGTCGAGCAGGGCTTTGTATTTGTTGTCGACGATCAGCATGTGCCCATCACCGCGCAGCACGGTGCCGCCCGGATTGATCTCCAGAAACTTGTGGACCTTTTTCTGAGCATCCACTCGCAGTAGTGCCCCGCTGCAAAAAAAGACCTCGCCGTTCCGCCACGTTGGACCCTCGGAATAGCCCGGAGCGTCCGCGTACTTTTCGAACTTCACAGCGGCCAGCCGTTGAGCCAGCTCGCCGGTCGGTTCGTCGGCAAGTGCCGCAGTCACCAAGCTGGTGAGGGCAATCGTCAGAATGATGGCTTTCATGTAAGTACTCTTCTATTGGGGGTAAGACATATGGGAATTATGAGAATTATGGGAAGTATCATTCCCATGATCTCCATAAGTCCCATCATCATGAGTTACTCGCGGACTTGCTTCACCAGCTTGTGAACCGATGCGGCGATGCGGTCTTCAATGTCACTCGCCCATCGGAAGGCGGGGCGGCCATATTCGTAAAGGTTGTATCCGCCTTCGTAGCCTTCTTCTTCCCAGACGCGGCGCGACGGAATGTAGGAAATCATGTCGTCCGCATAACCGCAGACCCATGTGCCCGGACCGAACTCTTGTTTGAACCGCAGGGCGTAGTCCACGACCGTCTCCGCCCCTTGGCCAATGACGAGCATTTCTTTCCCTAGCCGCCAGGCATGGACCGGATACGGATACGCGGACTCGAACGTCTCACCCGCGTCGAGTTTCTGCAACATCCGTGCGGCCCAGCGTGCGCGAACCGCGTTGCCGTCCTTGAGCAATTCTTGCAGTTCCTCACGCGAGACAACTTTCAAATAGGGCAGTTCGATCAATTCGAACGCAGTCCGCAGTCCAGACGAGACCGGCTTTAACGGTTGCTTCAAAGCATCTTCGACACCAACCGCCAGCAGGTGGCCGTACTTTTGGCACAGTTCGACGCTGCGGCGTGGCAGCGGGTTCTGATCGCCGCCGCATGTGTTGACGAACATTGCCGTCGCGCCCGGATGATTTTTTTCCAGCTCAAGCTGCGCGAAGCCCGGATAGTCACCGCACCAAGTGAGGAAATTGAGCGTCGTCGGATGGCACGCGTAACCGAAAAGGATCGCCTCCAAGCGATCATCCGGCCGAGTCACGGTCAGCACGGGAACAGAGTGATCGACCGGCCCGACGAGCGGTGTCCCGGCCTCGATCAGAGCCGCGACATCCGCCTCACGATTGTTGCGACGATTCACGGCGAACGTGGCTCGTCCCTCGCCGATCTGCAAACGGGCGGGAGCGAGTTTCGAGAGCGACTCGCCGACCATCGCCACAACCTTCGACACCATCAACGACGTGTACTCCTCGGCCAGAGCAACCTGCTCGGCCTCGACTGGGTAGTAGTCGACCAGGTCATCACCGAGTCGCGGGCCGCAATGGTTGTGAGAGAACGTGAACATCACTTGCTCGCGTTTTAGCCCGAACTGTTTCTGCATCTGCTCGAACGTCCGATCGCTCATGCTTTTCGGGACGCCCTGAAAATCACTGGTGATCAACACCACGCGATGACCGTCTGCATCCTCCAGCGCGAGCGTCTTCATCCACAGATCGTGCAGTTTGCCGTCGGGCGCTCGTTTCGACCCGTAGCCCGCAAGCCAAACCGATTTCTCCGGCGTGATGACCGCCTTTGCGACACCCGCTTTCCACACCGCCGATTGTGCCGATTTCTCTTCAGCACAAGTTGGCAAGTGACTCAGCACGTTCCCGGTCGCCATAACAGCCGCCAACTGTGCGGACTGTTTCAGAAACTGCCGTCGGGTTCTCTGGAGACTCATCTGTTTCTCCGATAGGGACGAGGGGTCGGGTGTTCGGATTTTCGGAATTGGCGGGATGAGAATTTAGATTGCAAACGGAGCGTATTCCCGCCAATTCCGAAAAACCAAACACCCGACCCCGCTCCTCAGCTTGCCAATAATTCTTCGAGAGACAACTTGGACAGATCTCGCAAGCCGGCTGGAATGGAGCGAATGCCAGAGTCACGCAATGCGGAATTGATGACTGCCCGCAGTCCCTTGCCGTGCTGCCGGGAGGGACTGAGCGGATTGACCTTCTGTACCTTTTGAGCGGCTTCCTCCAAGGGATAGGAACCGTTCATGCCAATCAGCAGCAGGTTGATGTATTCGCGATAGCAGTGTTCTGCGGAGTCGGCGATTCCCGAATGTTCAAAACAGAGACCGAGTCGATACAAACAGTCAGTCTTTAGATCCTGCGACCACTCCTCGGTTTCCCAGCAAAAATCATCCTGTGTCGTCTTTTTGCTCGTCAAAAGCCAAGTGTAGATCGGGATAGCCGCTGCTGGCTTTCCGAGTGCGTCCAGTGTTCCAGCGAGATTCCACAGAGTCAGCGGGCAGTCCGCGACGACTTGCAGCGATTCGTGAAACCATTTCAACGCTTGCCGATACTTCCGTTGTTCATACAGAGTGACACCGACTTGGGTCAGCAGCCAGTGGTTTTCCGGCTGACTGACCAGCTCCTCTTGAAGGAGTTTACGAGCTTCCGTCCAGTCCTCTTTTTCCAGCAATCGTTCAATTGATTTCTTTCTCTTGGCATCAGTCATCATTTCCCCTCCTGCGGCGGGCGGCGGCGCTGTTGCTTCTGTCGCCGCTTGTCACCGGCTTCTGCGCCCGCGTCTCGTCGTTTTCGTTCTTGCCACGATTCGAGCGGCGAACG
>JAYVSP010000224.1:0-6560 GCA_043775215.1 Planctomyces sp.
TCTTTCGAGCCGCGACCGTCAGGGAGTGTGACGGACAAGGACTTATGACCGCTCCCTGACGGTCGCGGCTCAATTCCTTCACAGGCTCTCCGCGGCGTGAATCGCGACGCGGAGCGTCGCGCCACAAACTTGCAGAAAAAACTTCGATTTCGGTGATGACGATGTAAGTCGATAATCGGCGCGGTGCAGCACACCGCGCGCAGTTTGCGAGCGCCCATGTTCGATCCCTTTCCTCGAGGATGCGAAGTGATTGACGCAAGCGGTTCAGATATCCTGGCTCGGGTTCGTTCAAATGCCGCGCCTTCCCAGCAGTCGGCAGAGCCTTACGCACATTCCTCGGTCTTGAGGCGAGCCTGTTGCTCGTGCGTTTTGCTCCACCAGCCAACCAGTGGCGGTTGCGGCGTTCGTCCCCCTCACAGTTGCGGGACAGCGGGAGATTCACACTCCCTTCCCTGAATTCGCTTGCCGATTGAGTTGCTGATCGGCGACGTGGCGTCGCCTGCGAAACTCCATCGGTCATGATGAGTCTTGCGATTTGCCCCATTCTCAGCAAAACGCCGACAGCAACTAGTCTGCCTGATTCGCCGGACGACGACCCTTCCCGATCGGCATAACTTCACAAGATCGGAATCACGACGGAAACACGGAGGCCACAGAGAAGGCGAGTCTGATGGTGCAGATGGAAATCAGAACTCCTCCGTGCCCTCCGTGGTGATTGTCTGTCACTCATTCGGGCTGAATCTCGAATTTGACCGAGGTCTTCACGTCCATCGCCACGGGCCGGCCGAGTCGGTGAGCCGGCTCGAAACGCCATTGCTTCACGGTGGCCAGAGCCGATTCATCCAAGCTCGGCGTGCCGCTGGACGTCAAGAGCTTGAGCGATTCGACCCGGCCATCGACGCCAATCCGCAGCCGCAAAGTCACCGTCCCTTGTCGGCCCGCCGCGCGCGCCTCCTCGGGGTAAGGGGGTGCGGCATTCGTCGCGACTGGCTGCGGAAGCGGATTGTCTTCCGCTCCAGATGATGCAGCGGACGCGGTCGATGCGGTTGAATCCTCCGTCGCGTGTCCTTCACTGGCGGACAAAGCCTGCTTCGATTTCGCATCCGATAGAGCATTGGTCTCGACCGTCAACGGCTCAATGGATCGCAACAGTTCATGATCGCGAATGGCTTCGGGATCAACTCGCACGACCATCGAGTCCGTTGCCGATTCTTTGGACTTCGGCGGATTATTGATCAGTTGGCCCACGGGAACCGAAACGAGTCGCTCAGCCTCTTCACTCAAAGCGGTCTGCGCGGAATGTTGTACGATCTCGGTCATGGTTTGCGGAGCGGGCCAAACTTGATCCTCTGACACGATGTCTGGCACGTCGATGGATTCCATCCGCATTGGCGGCGTCTGCTCTTCGAACTTGGTGAGCAGCTCGCCTGCCCGTGCATCAATCGCTGGAGCCGACATCACGGAACTGCGGCCTCGCGCCACCGGCCACGACTGCGGCCCATACTCAGTCGCCACGACGAAACAGCAAACGGCCCCGGCGTGCAAGGCAATGCTGCCGCACCAACTCGGCAGCCAGTTGCGTAACAACGACTGCGCGGTTCGAGGACACGCTTGGAAAGCATCAGAAGTGGGCAACCAGTGAAGCATACGAGCAGCATCGACCAACAGGAAATTGAATGGCGTGGAGAGATGGTATTTTTCCAACCGGATTTACGCCAATAACTTCGACGGTGCCAGCAATTTGCTCAATCCCAACGCTGCCGTCAGAGCACAGGAGTTGCCGCCCCGGCGCTGGAGTTGCGATAAACGGCGACCAGTGTGGGTTTCATATGCTCGATCGCACTTTCCAGCATGCGGCATGTTTCGTCCACGTCGCTCCAGTCGCCGGCACTTCCTCGGGATTCGAGCAACCATGCCGCCTCAAACGCGGCCTTCGCGGCAAAGTAGTCGACCGAGCCCTTAATGGTATGAGCGGCGCGCCGCAGCGCCTGCGGGTCATGGCGAGTCACCGCGTCGCGCAACGCGTTCATCAGCGTGGGACAGTTTTCAAGGAACACGCCCGCCACTTCTCCCAGAAGCTCGGCGTCGCCATCGAAGCGTTCCAGCATTTCACTCACATTGGGTCCATGAGATGGCGGCGATTCTGCGGCGGCGGAAGGCGTGGCGTGAGCAGCGCCGGGCGCAAGAGCGGCGATGGCGTCGAACAGATGCTGAGACCGAATCGGTTTAGAAACGTAACCGTCCATTCCTGACTCCAGGCAATGTTCGCGGTCCCCTTTCATGGCATGCGCCGTCATGGCGATGATCGGCAGATGGTGACCGGTCAACTTTTCGCGTTCGCGAATGAGCGCGGTCGCTTCAATCCCGCTCAGCTCGGGCATTTGCACATCCATTAGCACCAGATCTATTTGTTGTTCGTCCAGCAGTCGCAGCGCCTCGTAGCCGTTGTTGGCAATAGTGACCTGGTGTCCCCATTTTTCCAGCCAGCGGAGCGCAAGACGTTGGTTGACCTGACTGTCTTCGGCCAAAAGGATTCGCAAGCCGGCCTGATGTTCCTCTGGGGACGGCGCCGGCACAGGCATGGCCTGCGGCACCGTGGTCGCGCGGCCCGCGCTTCTGGTGAGTGCATCGTGCAACTCTGATTGGCTGACGGGCTTGGTGAGGTAGGCGACAAAACCGAGCTGGCGGGCACGCGATCGATCAGTCGACTGCATGGCCGACGAAAGCATGATGATCTTGGCACCGGTCAGTTCGGGGCGACGTTGAATTTCCTCAGCCACTGAGAACCCGTCCATTTCGGGCATCATGCAATCGACGATGACCACGGGAAAGGGCTCGCCGGCTGCCGCGGAGCGTTGCAGTTCGGACAATGCCTCGGCGCCAGAGGCGACGACTGTGGGCAGCGATCCCCAATTGGTAAGCACTTCCTGGAGAAAGCGGCGGTTGGTGGCATTGTCGTCGACCACCAGCACGCGCAGCTCCCACACGTCCTGGAATGTTTCGGCCGGCGCCGGATGTTCGGCCGTGTGCAACCCGAAGTCGGCGGTGAAATGAAATGTACTCCCCTGCCCCGGCTCGCTTTCAACCCAGATCCGACCGTGCATCATCTGCACCAGTTGCGAGGAGATCGTCAGTCCCAAGCCGGTGCCGCCGTATTTCCGCGTGGTGGAACTGTCGGCCTGAGAAAACGGGTCGAAGATCACTTCTTGCTTGTGGCGCGGAATTCCGATGCCCGTGTCACGGACGGAGAAGTGCAATTGAACTTCTCCGTCGGTCTGCGATTCGGGCACCACTTCGACGACGATTTCGCCACGCTCGGTGAACTTAACGGCGTTGCCGACGAGATTCGTGATGATCTGCCTCAGCCTGCCGGAATCGCCAATGATCCACTCGGGAACCTGTGGATAAATGTGACACAGCAACTCCAGCCCTTTGGAATGTGCGCGAAACGCGAGGCTCTTCATCGTGTCGTCGAGGTTCTCGCGGAGGTTGAAGTCGAGCGGATCGAGATCGAGCTTGCCAGCTTCGATCTTGGAAAAGTCCAAGATGTCGTTGAGCAGTGAGAGCAGCGATTCGGCCGACGTCTTGACCATGCCCAGAAATTCGCGCTGATCGCTGGTCAGTTCGGTATCCAGGGCCAACTCCGTCATGCCGATGATGCCGTTCATGGGAGTGCGGATCTCGTGGCTCATGTTGGCCAGAAACTCGCTCTTGGTGCGGCTGGCGGCTTCGGCGGCCTCCTTCTCTTTGCGCAGCGCATCGGACAGTTTGCGCTCGGTAATGTCTCCTAAGTTTACGACGATCCCCTGCACTTCCGCGTTGCTGAGCAAGTCGTTGATCGAAGCTTCGACGATCCGCCAAGAACCGTCGCGATGCCGCACGCGTAGCTCGACGCCGGTACTGACGCCGGACTTCTCGCGAGCGTTCTCCAGAGCGGACCGCCACGCGGCGACGTCGTCGGGATGCAAATAATCGCCAAACGATTGCTTGATGAACTCCTGGGGCATGACGCCCACCACGCGTAGGACCGAGGGGCTCGCGTAGAGCACGACTCCTTGGTCATCCAACTTCATAATCACGTCGCTCACATTCTCGATGAGCGAGCGGAAGTGTGCTTCGCTGCGGCGCAACGAGGCTTCGGCTTGAGTCAGCCGCTGCTCGCGGCCCGACACCTCGCGGACCATGTGCCGAAACGCCTGAGCCAGTTGACCGACCTCATCGTTTTGCGTCGTGATCGGCAGCAGTTCAGCACTGGAACCATTCAGCGTGGCGGCCAGGGAATGGGCCGACGCCAGGCGGTTGGCGCTGGCCGTCAACTGATCGAGCGGCTGTGCGACTTTTTTCATCAACAGATAAGCGATGAGAATACTGGCCGCAAAGATCGCGGCCATCAGAGCGTTCTGCCGGAGAGTGGCGGCGCGAATCGAAGCGCGAATCAAGTCGCGATCCATGCCGACGTGGACCGTACCGATCTCGCTGGCCAGGATCGGCGAGGCAACGTCGATGAAGCTCCCCAACCCGGCGATGTCGACTTGCTGGATCGTCGTGGCATGCTTGTCGACCGCAAGGTGGCGCAACTGATCGGGAATGCCTGGGACGAACGTGTGCGAAATGATTTCGTCCGTGGCATCCATCACAAAAATATACGACACTCCTTGAACTTGTCCTTCGTCCAAATATTGATCGATCATGGCCTGGATGGTGGCCGAATCGCGGTACAGGATGATCTCGACGCTGGCACCGGCGATGCCGTGAGCGATCGCTTTTCCTTTGCTCTCGAACTCTTGAGTCAGGTGGTCGTCGAGAATTCGCGCCGAGAACACCGACGTGGCGACGGCCGTGATGCCGAACAACACCACCAACAGCACGAGCGCCTTCGTGAACAGCCGAGATGACTTCATGGCCGCCACCTCTGCCAGTCCTCGTTTGATAACGGGACGAACCGGCCGTCAGAGACCACAGTGCAATAAACCTTGTTCAATCCTTGATGCCGATTCGGTCCAAAAGACACCGGTACGTCGATTTCCAAATCGACGTGTTGCAGCGATTCGGCCACCTCTTTAATGCGTGCTCGCTGCAAGTCAGGCCCCATCTTTTCCAGGATCGCGACCAACATCTTGGCGTTGAGAAAACCCTCGAAGCTGATGTAGCTGTAGGGGGGCGGCACATACGGCTCATTGAGCAACTCTGGTGGCGGTCGCGGCTGGTAGCGATCCATCAAAGCCCGGTATTGAATCACGGCCGGAAGCGTGCTGTCGTGATAGCTGGGAACGATCTGAGTGTTGATCAGGCCCTGGGTGTAATCTTTATTTTTGGTGCGGCCGAGCTCGGTCAGCAGGGCCAACAAGTTTTCGCTGTCCACTCCCGAGACATTGGCGATCGGAACATTCCAACCGGCATCGCGTGCGTCGCGAACGAACGCCGCGCCGGCTGAATAGGTCGCGATGGAAATCACTGCATCCGGTTTCGCCGCCATCAGGATGTCGACCTGAGGACGCAGGCTTTGCGAGAAATTGGTCCCGCGGCGATACGTCGCTTCGCTGATGATTTTCAAACGGTTCTGGGCGGCCGGCTCGACTTGGCCGTCAATCCAGATTCCCTGTGTGTCATAGCCGGCCAGCGTCTGTCGCACGCCATCCCAGCCGCTGCGCCCGTAACCATCCACTTGATAGAACACCGCGATCCGCTTTCTGCCAATCGCGATGAAATGATCGACGAGGGTCGCCGTCTCTTGGTGATACGATGCTCGGAGATTGAATACGAATTCGTCGTACGGCGGCTTTCGGTGAGGCAGTGCGCCGGTGAACGGAAAGAAAAGGTAAACCGAGCGATGGTTGTCGCCGTACTTCTTCAAGAGCGGCAGCACGCGAGTGACCGGCGCCGTCCCCATATAGTCGAACAGCAAGAAGGCATCATCCTGCTCGATCAGCCGGATGGTATTTTCAATCGCCGGAATCGGCTCGTACCCGTCGTCATACGCCTTGATTTTGATTTTCCGGCCGTGGACGCCGCCGGACTCGTTGATGTGCGTAAAGTACGCGATCGAGCCGCGGTACAGCTCGATGCTCAGTCCTCGGGACGGTCCTTTGAAGGCCGCCGACATGCCGACAACGATGTCTTCGGCCACCACGGAGCCGGCCAGCAAACATCCAAGCAGCATGGCTCGGACGCACAGTCGGAAATGACCGGAAATGTTCTCGACTCTCATCATGGAATCTCCGCCCAGATAACGCCTGCTCACGTCGGTGATGCGTACCGCCGCGAAATCGAATCAGGCATCGCCGACATGAGAACGAGAAGACGCGTTCTGCGAAACCGCTGGAGGAATACCACTTCATAATGCCCGGCGCGAGGCCGTCACGCAAGTCGCCCGTGAGCAAACAAAGGGAAAGATGAATTCTACTTGGCTACCAGTCTTCTTTTGAGATAGGGGCGAGGTTCAGTCCAGAAGAGGATCCCTGACCGCCTGCCTCAAAAACATCAGTGAATTCGCCTCGGACCGGCAAATTCGTCGATTTGTGGCGGGTCGGCAGAATCCTGACTAAGAACGCGTGCAGAAA
>JAYVSP010000225.1:0-8366 GCA_043775215.1 Planctomyces sp.
CAGGTCGGCGACATTCCAACTTTGTGGGTCGTGCCGCGACATCGCCGACCTGAAAAAGACTCCCGACCCCTTTGGCCCGGAAACGGCTCTGCCGCACTATTGCTTCGGCGGATTCGCCTCCTTCACCAGCGCGCCGTGGTCATCGCTCATGACCAAGACTGAAAATTTGCTGACGGCATCGAGGTCGTTCGTGTTCAGACTGCTGTAGTCGAAGCGGCCGCGCAGATCGGTGTAGCCGTCTTTGTAGAACCGCACGCCACCGTCCGGACGCTGGGCGTAGACTTTCACGTAAGCCTTGGCGATCGGCTTGCTCGTTGGAGCGTGCGTGACTTTGATCTGGCCATAGTTCTCGATCAGTTGAATGGCCAGTGCGTTTGAGTAGTACGCCTGCGCCTTTGTCTGTCCCGCGCCAGTGATCTCGACAAGGACGTTCCGGTTGTGAAGCTCTTTCGGCAGGTTGACCTTCGTGGTGCCGGCGCGGACGATCGGATTGCCGTCTTTGTCGACTTGCGGTTTCTGGTCGGCGACGCCCGCCAGTTTGAGGCCGATGGTCTGGACTTGGTTCGGCTTGATGAGACTGAACTGGCCGCTGAATTGCTGGACGAATGGGTTGCGGCTGAAGAGCAATTCAACGTCCATCAAGTAGTAGCTCACGCGGACGGAGTCCAGGTTTTGGTGATTGATCGTGAGCTGCTTGGCTTCGACGGTGAAATCGAAATTCGGGTCGGTTGCGGCGAGCTGTGTTTGCTCTTGGTTGCGGTCTTCGGAATCGACCGGCTTCGCGCCGGCACCCTCAGCTTCGGCAAGCTGCGCGGTGATGGCGGCGAAAGCGTTGTGCCAGCGATCGACGGGATACTCGGCATACTTTTTGGCGATCGCTCGCGCGACTTTCGGATCGTCGCTGAAGAAGTCGAGGTACGCCGTGAAGTAGTCGTGTTGCAGTCGCGTGGCGAGTCGGTCGGGATTCACGCGAGCGAACGTCGCGATCGCTTCCTCAATGCGGTCCTGCAACAGCAAGTAGTACGTGACGACCATCAAGTCGTCGTCAGACAAGGCTCGCTGGTAGGTGAGCTGTTGCAGCGTGCGATGGTACTGGTCGTTCAACCGCGCGTTGACGATCTGGCGGCGTTGGCTGAGCCGATGCGATCGGGCGTTGACCAGTGGTTTGTAATCGAGATGCTCGTAAGTGTGCCGCACGACCGGGTCGATAGTCAGCAGAGGACTGGTCAGCCGGCCGCCACATTCGTTGACGAGGCCGTCGGCGTGTTGCAGAAACTCGCGGATCGCGGCCACATGGTTGTGCTTCAGGCCGTAGCTCCACAGCGTCTGGTGATAGGCATGCCGCACGGCGAGCAGGCTCAGCGCGGCGTCGAAGAACATCGCATCCTGCATCCGCCAGGCCATGCGTTCGAGGTTCAGGCCATGCACGTTGTGCTTGTTGAGGAACGTCAGCGTCTCTTCGGGAGAGGCGTGTTGAGAGACGTAGTCCCAACTTTCGGTGTCGATCTTGGTCGGCTTGTCAACGACATTGAGTGTGGCTGCGGCGGCGGAGGCGATGAGTTCGCCGGTCTTTGCGACGTGGACGGGGAAGTGCGGAAACTGGCCGGCGGCCGGGAAGTAGAAGTAGTAGTCCAGCGTCTGCGTGTGATACGGCTGCAAGTCGACATGCACGCTCTTTGTCGGCTGGCCGTTCATGACGGGAAGCGCCCCTTGCGGCACTTGCAGCAGCAGTGTCAGCTTTTGCCGAGCCGACGTCGGATTCGTCACGACTACCTGGCAGCCGTAGACGGTGTGAATCACGAACTCTTCGGTGACGTACTTGTCGATCTGCTCGCCGTTCTCTTGGTGATGCCGGTCGCCGTGCTTGAAGAAGTTCTGGCTGACGAGGATCGGCACCGCGGCGGCGGCGTTCTTAGCCGGTTTGACTTCTTCGTGGTAAACGATCATCGGGCTGCCGGGCGATAGCGTCATTTTCGGACCGTCGAATTTGGACTCGTGCTTCGCCGCCTCGAAGGGCAGGTCGAGCACCGCCAGCGCGAGCATCATCTCGGTGAAGTTGCGCGATGCCTCAGCGACATTCGTGCTGAGGAACGGTTTGCCGGCGGCGGGATCGTGCTGAGCATAATCGCGCCAGAAGGCGTTGACCGTTACGAGGCCGGCATTCTGATCGCCGATGAGCAAGTTGTAGTAGTTGTTCTCGGCCCATTCTTTGGTCGGGTCCATCTTGCGATAAAGCTGCCGGACGTCGCGTCGCACCTGCTCGGTCTCCTGGTCGAAGAACTCGGCGGCGTCTTTGGATTCTCGAGCACCACCCTCTTTGAGGTCGCGCAAGCGATCCATGTCGCCTTTGCCGTCGCGAGCGAGTCCCAAGGCGCGCTTCTTGGACATCGATTCGGATTTGGCCTTTTCGCCCTGCATCTGCTTCTCGCCCGCTTGGCGACGTAATTCGCTCATCTCAGATGGCTTGGCTCCCAGACGGCCAGCCATGCCTGCGGCACCCGGCGGCGCGGGAACGCCTGCGGCAGCCGATGGGGATGCGTCGGCTGCGGGCAGCCGGTGGAGCATTTCGACCTCTTTGAGTTGTTCGCTGGTGGCGTTCTTCAAGCCTAATGAGTCGCTGGTTTCCAAAGCACTTCCTTTCGCCGCCGTGTCGAACAGTTGCAGAAAGCGATCGATGTTCGGCGGCTGCAAGCGTTGCAGTTCGTCGATGTGGCGGCCGGTCTTTGGACCTTCGCCGACGATGCGTTGAGCGAGCAGAATCCGCTCCGCGATGTTGAGCTGCCCGTGCGACCACGGCTGCAAAAACGAATCGGCTTTCTCTTCCAGCAGCCAACGATCGACGAACGTCTTGTCCTTTTTGTTGGCGAGGTACGGCCGCACGACCGCATTGAAGAACGCGGGGTCTTTCTTGGCCAGAAAGACGTTCAGCTCATGGCAGGCGTACTTCGAGTACATCGCACGCTGTTCTTCCGGTTTGAGTTTCGGCCAGTTGAGGATGAATTGAAACTCGGCTAACTTCGGGTCGTGGGTCAGTGTTGTGTAAAGCAGATAGACCCGCGCGAGGCTGTCGTAGGATTCGAACTTCGAGGTCGCGATGTCGGCCAGCGTGAACGGCTCGCCGGCGCGGACGATGCTGATTTGTTTCTGCTGAGTGAAGTGTGCTTTCGGGTCGAGTCCATTCGCCAGACGCAGGTCGAGGAAATGGGTCTCGGTCGGCTTGAGTGCGATGCTGCGGGACGTCGTGCTGAGCGGATCGCAGGCAACGACGTGAATGTGCTGATGCCCGCCGAGCGCCTTTCTGTCGACGGTGACTCGGCCCTCTTTGTCGGGGATCAGATTGAGAAAAATCGCCGATGCTTCGCTGAGGAAGTCCAGGTTCGCAAAGTCACCCGCTGCCGCGACTGCCACTTGCTTCGCTTCACCACGCTCGGCGCCGCGGCCGGGACCGGCTCCCTTGGCCGCGAACTCATCGCCGCCAGCCGCGACTTGCTCGCCCGTTTCCGTCGTCCGCACGACCCACGGGTTCAGCAGCAGCGACGGGCGTTCGAGCATGTTGCCCGGATACTTCCGGGCGTACTTGCGGTCGATGATGTAACGGTATTCGTCGCCGATGTTCCGCCCGGCGAGATACACCGACTCGGCCGGTGAGTTCGTGATGGCATATGGTTCGGCCACGACGATCTTCGACAAATGACTTCCCGCTGCGAATGCCGGCACAAAGCGGGTCGCGAAGACATGCACTCGTGCAAACTGGCTGACGTTGCTGAGCTGGACCGTCAGTTCTTTGTCGTCTTGCTGGATGCTTTCAATCTGCAACGCCGGCAACGCGCGCGTTTCTAACTGCCGCACTGAGCCGAGCACGTAACCGTGTTTGATTTCTCCCGGAGCGATCCGAATGCGAATGTGTTTGTTGCTCGACTTCAACCAGAGGTCAAAGTCGCCAGCCGGCAGTCCGCTGATCGTGATGAGACCATTTTTGATCGAGACCTTGTCGGGATGTCCGATGAGGAACGAATCGCCGCGCAGTTCGAGAAGGCTGAGTTCTTGCTGTAGATTGGGCACTCTTGCCCGACCTTCCGCGCCCTCAACTCCCTTCGCGTCGGGCAAGAGTGCCCAACCTACGGGAAGATATGGCAGCGTCAGCACTTCGCCGACTCGGCCGTGAAGCGACTGCGTGTAGGCATGATCGTCGCCGCGGATCGGCCAGGCATGCTGCGTCCCTTCCGGCCCGGTGACGGTGATCGCCGCGATGCCGTCAAGTTGCCCCAAGTTGAGTCGACCGAGCTTGTCGGACTTCAGCGTGACATGGATCGGATCGCGGAAATCGCGATGCTTCAGCACGACTTGCACGGGCCGTGATGTCTTCGGCTCGCCCGTCTTGCCGAGCAACTCGACAAAGTAGCCGTCCACCGTGCGGAGCAAGTGCAGGTCTTCGATCCGTTCAGTCTTTTCGATCTCGTTGAATTGGAACGCCTCGCCAACAGCCAGGTCGATCTTCTGATTGAGGCTCAGGTTCTTGACCTTTGCCTGCAACACGAACTGCAACGACTGAGTCCTCGGCGGGACTTGAAACTCATGCACCGACTCGCGGTCCTCGAACAGCTTGAAGTTCGGGACTTCGGTCGAGGACGGGATTCCGTCAAGGTCGGTCGAGACAATCCGCAGCTTGACCTCTTCCAAAATACTGAGCGATACCGGTGTGCCATTCAGCGTGAGCTGCGGTCGCACGATGACGTTGGTCTTCTTACGAGTCAGCAACGATTCGCGATCGACATAGATGCCGGCGGCCAGCGCGTATGCTTCGGACTCATGCTGGAAGTAATCGAGACAGGCATATTCGTGGGGCAGGTTTTCAACCTGCCCGTCCTCTTTCTTCTGAGCCTTTTGAGCCTTCGATTGGCCGGGCAGGTTGGAAACCTGCCCCACGATGACAATCGGCTGCCGGCTGGGCTGGTGGGTGAACGGGACGAGGATCGTGCCGTCTTTGCTCGGCGTGTATTCGTGACCGGCCAGCAAGATGCGCGCGTCATCGATCTTCTTGTTCTGCTCGTCAAGCACCGTGAAGACTTGCCCCGCCGTGCTGGTGCGAGCGAGGAACTTGAGCTTTCCCTTCCGAACCAGAGCTCGACTGCTGCGGCCGTTGCCGATGAAGTCGATGACGTAGACGCCCGGCTGCTTCAGTTCGGGAAAATCAAACCGCCGACGCATGCGACGGAATGGAGACTCCGGGTAGTTGTGCGTCGTCTCGCGGTTGGCGACCAGTCCGTCCAGATTGACGTCGGTGTCCACTTCCTTGAGGTGCTCGCGGTAGTAGTTCCGCGTGTTGATCTCGAAGACCTTCACGATCAGCGTGCCGACATTTTTCACATGCAGATCGAGGCTGACTGGGTCGTCCGCGCCGAAGGTGGTTTTGTTGGCGAAGTCGAAGTCGATGTCGATCCGCTGTTTCAATTGCTGGAACGCGGCAGCGGGCAACTGCGCCGCCCACTGCTCGGGCTCGCCGAGGCCGTTGACGATTTTGGCTTCGGCGAAGATGTGCTTGAGATACGTGTCGTCGATGAACGGCTCGAACTCCTTCGAGTTCGCGGCGTCGACGAGCAGGTGTAGCAGGTAGCTGCGGACCAGCGGCTCATCATTGCCGACGGGCGGCAAGAGCGTTCCCGGACGCAAGTCGACATTCAGGTCGGCGGCAAATCGCTTCAGGTCGTCTGACTCACGCATCGCCTTCGACAGATAGCCGACCGGCCGCGGCAGCTTGAGGTACGTGAGGAATCGCTCTTTGTCGAACGCGCCGCGCGAACGTTCCAGCCACAACCGGTGATACAACGTTTGTGCTTTTAGGGCGTTTTGGGCCGGAGGCAGCGTGTTGACAAAGGCCCACAGCCTGTCGAGGTATGCCGTCATCAGCTTGGTATCATGCTGCCAGTCCTCATCCGGCCCCGGCTGCAATTTGATGAGCGAGGCCATCACCCAATGATGGTTGTGAATCAAGTCCGGCTTGAATTTTAAGCACTCGCCGAGTTGCCGCGTGGTCAGCAGCCGATGAATGTTGAACGACCCAAAGCCTCCCGAATTCGTGTGGTTGATGTCATCGATGACCAGTTTTACGAGCGGCGCATAATCCGGCCGCGTTATCCGCGATAACAAATGCCGCCGACGATCGGCATCCAAATTCTCGCTCACCAGCCAGTCGAGCGCCGCGTCCTCAAAGCCATTGGTCCCGGGATGCTGAAACGCGCGCTGCATGAGCGTCTGCCGTGCGATCGCATTCGGATCGAGCTGCGTCGGCAGATTCGGTTCGACGCCGAGTTCTTCCTTCTGATGTCCGAACTGCACGCCGAGCTTGTTGCGCAGGAACTCCAGCGTCTTCTGCGGATTCGTCTCATACGTCAGCAACGCCTGCCGCGCGAGGATTTCATTCACTCGCTGCGTGTGCCCGATGCGCTGAATCCACTGCGTGATCAGCGGCTCGACCTTGTCGAATTGCTCTGTCTGCTGCGCGTGCAAGCAGTGGTAGTAGTAAAAGTCCTCGGTCCCAGGCACGAGCTGCTTCAATGCGACGGCTCGATCGGTTGCGAGCGCGAAGTCCTCGACAAATCCGATTTCTCCCGCGTCTGCCCGTCCGCAAAAAGCGGCCCCCACTCCCAATACCCACGCCACGACGATCGTTTGAAACCAGTTGTATCGACGCATGGAATCCTCTTTCTCACGACGAATCAAAGGAGACGACGAATGGGCCGGGACAAAGGGATCGGGAGTCTTTTTCATGCCGCGTCAATAGATTGCATGCGCATCTCGAAGGTTTAGCGGCATGAAAAAAACTCCCGACCCCTCGCTGCTGCCAAACGGGACAAATCAAAGCGGTTCGTCCCACTTGTTCGCAACCGTGGCCTGCCTGAATGGCCGGAATAGAGGCGGGCCACTCCCGGAAAGTTCCGGCTGTTTCGGCGAACGGTTGTGCGGAATTGAAAGGTGGCTTGCGAATGTCTGCATTTTGCGCGTCAGATTTACGGTGTGATTCACTGGTCGCATCTCGCTATGCTGATCGCCATTCCGCGAGAAACTGCCGTTACAATTCTTCGTCCTTGTTTTGGTTGTTGACACTGTCATCCAACGAGAGCTCGCATATGCGAACGTCACAGATCAAGCGTGGTTTTACGCTTATCGAATTGTTGGTGGTCATTGCCATCATCGCCATTCTGATTGCGTTGCTGCTCCCGGCTGTACAACAGGCGCGTGAAGCTGCACGGCGGTCGCAGTGCAAGAACAACCTGAAGCAGCTCGGGCTGGCCATGCACAATTACTCCGACGTCCACAATGCGTTTCAACGGGCGAACTACTCGGCCTCGGCAGGCTCGACAACCGGCTGGCATGGCTTTGCCGGGCATGTGATGTTGTTGCCGTATCTGGATCAGAGCGTGCTCTACAAGAAAGTCGACTTCACGCAGATTTTTTGGGGAGGAGTCAACGCGACTCTCAAAGGGACGAAGCTGGCCCCGTTTCTTTGCCCTTCTGATTTCGGCTGGCAGTTTGGCACATATGGCAATGATGGCAATACGGACGGCGGCGGGAACAACTATTTCGTCAGCGGCGGGCCGTCATTGCTCATGCTGGGTGTTACGGGAGGCGGCGTCGGCGGAACGCCGGGCACCCCGATTGCTTTCGCCGACCAAATCGGCGTTTGCAACCTTTTTCGCAACGTGCGGATTACGGACATCAAGGATGGGACGTCGTTCACCATCGCTGCGGCAGAGACAATCATCGGCGATGGGAACAGCAGTACCTTCACTCTGGGCGACGTGATCCGCGGCGTCAACATGCCAGCCGGCTTTCCAAATACATTTGCGACACAGGCTCAATTGAACACATATAGCGCCACTTGCCTGGCCAGCGGCAGTCCACCGACCCATTACGGAATCACCGGCAAGAATTGGATGAACGGCATGCCGGGGCAGTCGTTCTTTAATACACTGAATCCGCCGAATTCACCCAACGTCGACTGCATGGAGTGCGCTGGCTGCGCTTGGTACGACGCGCGCGGCGTGATCAACTCTCGGAGTCGACACACCGGTGGTGTTCACGCCCTGATGGCGGACGGTGCGACCCGTTTTGTGAGCAACAGCATCGACGTAACCACCTGGCAGCGGTTGGGTGCCATTGCCGATCGGCAACCGGTTGGCGAGTTTTAGGAATTTAGAGCGTCTTCAAGACTTAAATCACGGGTTGTGAGCGGCAAGGCTCTAGCCGGCGTCAGCCCCCACTTCTGGAGACAATTTTTGAAACACTCATCTTCGCTGATCTTCACGAATGACTTCTGGTTGTTCTGCCTTCATGAGCGAAGATCAGTGGAGATCAGCGTTCCTGTT
>JAYVSP010000226.1:0-6732 GCA_043775215.1 Planctomyces sp.
GAAGCCGGCTTGGCAAACATCAAAGCTATTGTCGAGAACGATGATGTGGTGTCAGGGGAGTGAAAAAAAACTCCCGACCCCCGTCGTTCCGAGCTATGACCGCGCGAATGTGGAGTCTCGTGGGGCTTGATAGCGAATGGCCAAGTGCGGCGTCTCGATTCGTTTCTGGCCAGTCCCCAACGACCGCACGCCGGCTTCTACCAGGCCGGTGGTGAGCAGTGTGCGTTCGATCGGATTCGGCGACTTGCCCGTCATAAAGGTGGCCTCGGCCTGTGCCATGAGTGCCGCCGAGTAAACCACGTTGGGATTCGGTGGCAGATGAAACAGCGTCGATAACGGTGCCGATTCCCCTTTGATCCGCGCGGCGAACGTGAAGTCGCCGATCAGACCGTTCATCAACAGCATGGTCGCCTTCACGCCGTCCGCATATTCAATGCGATACGCGATGGGCTCTTTGACCCACTCACGGATTTGGGCCGGCGTCGGATAGCGATGGCTGAAAGATTCCGGCTGAGTCAGCGTGTGACTGCGCGACAGGCACGCTTCAAAAAGCTGCGGATCCCAACCGCCACTGGACCAAGTTCCGGAGTCCATCGCTTTCCACACTGCATCGCCGCGCAGAGCTTGGACAGCGACCACTCCGGTTTCGCCACTCTTTCGCCGTTCCGCCATGCACTGAATCACCTCCAGGGCGTGGAAGTCGTAACTATCGACGCTCCCGATCGCGACGCACAGAAGTTCCTCAACCTCGGCTCCGTAGGGCATGTCGATAGCCGGCATCCGCCAAGTGACCGGCAGCGATGAGCCAGCGGCGAAGGCGAAGTTCAGTTCGCGCGAGAGATCGAACATCTCTTTGGCCCAGTCCCATTTCCACGAGAGATGCTTATCGTTGAAGACCGGAACCGCGCGGCCATCCTTGTGAAAGACGTCGGTCACCTGCTTGAAGAATTCGTAGCGCGGGTACTTAGTCTGTCCGTACTCGTTCTGCGGATAGTTACCGTGCTCGCCGATAATCAGCACCGCATCGACCGCCAGTTTGTCACCGCCACACCGCAACGTTTCGGCGATCGTTGGATAGATGCGAAAGCCGAACTCCGCGGCACGACTGGGACTCAAGTCTTTTTCGGGCTGCTGATCGACATACGCCGCGACTACTTCCAGCGGCGGCCGATGCCAGCGGCCATTGATCGGATAGCCGTGCAGGAACCGTTCAGCCATGTGCCAGGCGTGAGACCGATAGCGCCATTCAGTCGTCACCACGGCCAGACGTTTGCGGACGCCCGTTGTCGGCGCGGCGGCGAGCGAGAAGGGAATACTGACAAGCCCGACCCCAACCGAGCCAAGAAACGATCTGCGTGTGAGCATTTTTTCAATCCTTCAATCAAAAAAGGTGGCGTTACTCTTGCGCCACATGACACAAAACACAACTGGCGGTCAACGACTGACGGTTGATGCGATGGTCGTCCGCTCGATACGGCGTCAATTCACTGTGGCAATGCCGACAATCAATGCCTCGGTCTTCGGACGCGCGGTGAACTTTATCGAAGTGCCAAAACCCTGTGCGAGCTTGCGACAGCAACTCGAGAATATCGTGACAAGCCGACGCACAGCTTTACGGATCGAAAATCTTCGGCCTGGCCGCCAGTTCGCCGTGTCTCGTGCGCGTGCTGTATTACCTCGACGACTTGACCCCCGAGCGTAGTCCCTTCAAGGTCATTCCGCGTTCCCATCTTTCGCTCCACGCGGACGGCAATCCTTACCGACGCTACTTGTCGCACGACGACGAAGTGATGGTGACTTGCCGAGCCGGCTCGGCGGTCATCATCAACCAGAAGGTGTTTCACGCCAACTATCCGAATTTCAGCGACAGCGACCGCCGATTGCTGGCCATCGGGTATCGTCCCGTCTGGGCCGGCCCCATCGGCGAAGTCCCTGACCACGATCCCGATCGAATTGCCACGTTGCCCCCCGAAGTCCGTGCATTGTTCCGCAGCCTCAATACCCGCGCGATCGATTACGACCTTCCCAACCGCCCCGACGACATGTCCCGCCAGGCATCGGGAATCAGCCCGCGACGTTGGGAGCAAGAACGCTGCGACGCAACTTAATCCTGAGTTCGTTGGCAACTTGACGGAGCTGTGCATCAGCAAGAATTTCAACAATCGATGCGAGTTCGCGTCGAACGAAGTTGCGATCGCTTGCATAATCGAAGCTGTTTTCGATCAGGTGCTGCGTGTCTCGGCCACCTACGCTGGAGCCATAGGCTAGGTCGTTTGTCGCTTTTCCTTCGCGACGCCATGCAGCTACACGTTCGGCAGAAGCTCGGCACAGTTGCAGTCGCTGGGCGTCAGACATAAACGAAATGACGGGACGCTTTGAATCGTTAAGTTCGGCAACGACGTACTTATTTTCAACCGGGTCGATGAGTTCATAATGAATGGAGTAGAATTCCCCGAGACCACCCTCGCGAATAATCTTAACGAGCGTTTCTTCAAAGCCGGTAAGAAGGAATTGCACCACTTCGACCGACCAGGCACATTCTCCGATGAAGCGTATCGGATCATTTGGAAGATGGCGCATGTCTTTCCTGTCGGGGTCAGAATCAAGCCATTCATTGACTACCCAATTGACGATCGAGAGCCACTCAACAGCGAGGGACTTCGTCCGCTTCTCGCAAAGTGAGACTGTTCGTTCTGCCGCGCTCAGAATCGCCGTGATTAGCGCCCTTCGCACTTCCAACGCCTGTCGTTTTTGTTCCTTCAATGAATCGAACCACTCAGAGATCGTGCGAAGGTCATCAAGGTTCTCGCCACCTGCGCGGAAGCGAATGACAGCGTCTCCGATCACATTCCCGATCAATTGCGCAGTTTCATTGGGATCGCTCAGTTCGTCGATTCGCTCAATCAACTGTGACAGCAATTTCGTAATCCCCGGCTGCCCACGTTGGAGCAAGCGGTCGAGAGCAAGCCCAATCAATTGCGAATCCGTTGCCTCCTCGGCAACTTGAACAAGCAGGCCCGTCATCGAACTCGATCGCCAGTGGTAGGGACGCAGAAGCCAAATCGCGAGTCCCCGAGTATGAGCCGGCCACTTGTCCCAAGTATCCCGAACGACTGGGTAAAGACGCTGCGCGTATCCAACCAATTCGGGATCGTCTTCTACTGCCAATAACTCGTCCAACAGCTTCAAGGAAACGGCGATCGGATCGCCACTGTCGTAACAGAACGCGCCACCTTCTTGCTCTAAATGAGTCGAAGGCACCGGCTCTTGGAGTCGATTCAATGCGACTTCGGCACAGCTTTGCCACCACGAACATTTCTCTCGCAATGCGTCGAGGTAGTCACTAACGGAATATGCCTGATTTACGGTCATTTTCAGCCAGAGTTTGAGATCGGAAATCGCATCAGCACACCACTCGCAAATTTCCCCAAACCCGTAGCTGCGCTCGGCAAGAATTCGCTCTGTGATTTTGCGTAACGTATCGAGACGTTCTAAAAATGGAGTTTCGAGTTCGTGTAAGGTGATGTTCGGGGACGGATCCTTTCGTTCGATGAGAGCGCGAATCCCTGAACGCTCTTCCTCAATCGGCCAACTATTTACGAAAGTGTCAGTGGAACTTTCGCCAAAGCAACGGCCCGCCCTCCTGGACTTGTGCAACTCTCGTAAATCATACGGCTCGCTGACTTCATTCGCCTCGCGTGCGCTGGCGAGTGAAGTCCGTTCTTGATCCGTCAACACGCCGGTTTCTGCAAGATCTGATAGCTCATTGAGTCGTGTATTTGGCCGACGAACGAACTGTCGAATCGCGGAGGCCAGCAACTCGCATTGAGCGGAAGTAATCACGGGAAGCACGATTCGACGAAGTAGCCGACGCCACCGATTGGCCGTTGGCGATTCAAGTACCATCTGCATCGTTAATAGCCGTACCGCTTCTTCCCTTTGCCACACACCCAAAGGGATTGCTTTGGCGAGATCAACGAACGCAACAATCGGTTGGCTCTTTGCAAACCCCCATCTTGTCGAGATGAGTTTGTTCGTGAGGGTTTCAAACGCGTCTCGCGTCGGTTGCCGAATAGCTTCCTTCAGTCCTTGGTCGATCGCATGGGCAATCACGTACAAGGATTCGTGGTGTCGGTGCTCTCGCTCGAAATACATTTGTTGTTGGTAATCTTCATAGTCAGGCTCACGATTGGCTTCGATATCGCCCGCGCTGTGCTGATGCCAACTCCGTTCCGATTGGTCGGCATTCAAAAGCTTTGACTCTAATTCAATGAGTACCACACCCCACGAATCAAACTGTCCGCTGATCAATCCGGGAGTCTCAACGATCTCTTTAATCCTGGGCTGAAACCTTGAGTGACGTCCTAAGAAACTAGCACGTTGTTTGCTTGTTTCTTTGGCGTCCCCTTGGGGTATTAGGCCACAGAAGATGGCCAACGCATCGCTGTGGAAACCCTGCTGGATGAGTGGAACCAGAATGTCGACAAGACTGCGAGCAACCGGATAGCTTTCAGTTGTCGCTCGTTCCACCATCCATCGCCGCGATGCCTCATTTTCATAAAGACCATGTTGAGCAATGAAATCAATGATCTCAGATTCTGCCCTCGGGGTTGGGATTTGACCTCCCTCGCGCACAGCACGATCTCGTCGAATTAGCCGTTCGAGAATGGTGTTTGGATCACGCATTGCTTGGAGCCTTCGTCTCAAACTCAATAACAACTCGCTGCAATTCTGGCCCGGTCGGAAGTGAGAAGAAGGAGTCAGGCAAATTCACAATCTCTTCGCACCAATGCCAAGCTTGCTTTTGAACTGCCAATTCGATTGCCTCGATAAGCAGATTCGGAGATAGCTTACTGAGCGTGAGATGTCGCGCGGCCCCGTCAATTAAGTCGAACAAGATTTCGCGAGCTAACTCCTTGCGGACTTGGTAAAGGGTTTCCAAATACTCTTCAACCGCCCCCGAAGCAGAGTTGGCAATGAACCATTTGCAACCCCCGTTGGCTGCATCGCGCGCTACATGGTCGATTGAAATGTCGCAAATGGTCTTGGCCAATTTCAGCGGCGATGAAGCAGGCACCGCTCCACGCAAATGATCGACGATGGCATATTCACGAAACCACGCGTGCGACCATCTGACCGTATCAGTCGAGTTGTGCCGATCAAGAACACCTTCGTTACAAAGCATCTCGATTCCATTGGCCACATTGCCTTGGCTGAAATCGATCCGAATTACGTCATCGCCAGCAAGCGTTCTTTCGACCAAGTAACTGACGGCGGCGCGTTTCGAGACGTGGGTCGAGTTCGGATCACCCGTGCTTCGCAGCCCACAACTCTCCGTCACGACACGACTTTCCCAAAACGCTCCGATTAGGCTGAAAGCTTCGATTTCACCGCTGTCAGCGAGAGGCATCGCGTCTTGTTCTATCGTGCGCGCATACACCGAAAACAAAAAGGTGTTTTTTAAACATGACCGGAGCGATCGATTAGATGGCGCTGGCAGTTTGACTTCGGAAAATGCTGCATCTATTTGCTGATCGGAAAGTGGGCCGAGTTCAACTTCACCCATCTCCGTAATCAGTCGTTGCATCCACTCCACGTTGCCAACCACTTCTGCGCGGATTGTCAGGAGCATTGTGAGTTGTGGAATTGTTTGGAGTCGGCTCAGCGTCTGTTTCCAGACTGTGAAGTCGGGGCGTGCGAGTTGGTCCAGCCCGTCAATGCAAAGCCACGTTGAGGAGACTCCGCTCAGAAGCAGGCACAGCATTGGCAGCACAGCTACGGTGTCGGCGGGCATCTCACCAGCTTCAAGCCTCAGCACATGAAGTGGTGAACGACGACCTGCCTCGTGGCAAAATGCCTGTTGAGTGGAAGTCGTCTTACCGACACCGGTTGATGCGACGATGACACGTGACTGGTCGTAATCGAATCCAGGAATCCGTTCGCAAAGCGGCCAGAACGTGGTCCTATTTGGTGAGCCTGTTAGCTGGGTCCAGACGATGCCTGTAATTTTTGGCAACCCATGCGCAGCGCTGTGAAAACGTAGAATCGTCCGAAGCGTTCCAGACAAACTCAGTGCCAACCGTCCTGTGCTGATGCTTTGCAGAAACTCCTCACGCGTATAGCGAGCTTCATGCCTTTTCTGAATGACAGCGTCGAACACTCCTTGAATGAGTTCTCGAATCTTGCTCCCGACGCCGAGTTCGAAAAGCGAACTCGCCAAATCTCCGACCGACTGCGCCAGCTCGTCAGCGCGGTAACTATCCACGCACAAACGGGCCAAGAGGTCACGTGCCTTGTCCGATGGGATCGGCGGCGCACCGGATTCACTTTCTAGCTCTGTGCAAAGGTAGTACAGAGCTTCGTTCAGTGAAGTTTTCCCAGAATCAACCTTCGTCGGGGCTGTCGTTGGATCTGCGTCACACACAACCATCGCAGACGCGCGCATTGCCTCCCAATGCTTGAGAATCCCGCTTTGTTTGTCTGGATCGGTCACCCATCCAATCGTCAGGCAAGCCGGCTCGATCCCATCGGCAATCGTCCTACGGACTCGCTGATAGAAGATGCGTCGATCGAGCTTTGAAATCTCCGCATCTTTGCATTCGCGAAGTTGAACGTTTCCGTTTGCCAATTTCCAAGTGACATCCCAGACCGTGCCGTCGTTTGCTGTTGTGCCCTCAATGCAGAATGATTCGACGCACTCAGAGTGCGCACCGTCTTCAAGAAGCCTCAGCG
>JAYVSP010000227.1:0-7219 GCA_043775215.1 Planctomyces sp.
CGCAAGCGAAGCCAAGGCGTGACGATGGCCTCGCTTGCGCGTCGGGTTGGTATGCGGCCATGAAGAATCCAGGCTATGTCCGTTTGGAGCCTTGAGCCGTCTTTCACCAACAACGGTATTGATGTACAACCCCGACCGACTCAAGGACACGGAGGTTCTCATGCGGACGTTGTGGGCAAGCTGGCGGGAGCGTGAGAGACGCGGTGCGAAACAGCGACAACGGCGGCGGGAGGGAATCTACATTTCCGACCGAGCCTTGCGGCTCGTGGCCGAGTTGCTGGAGCCGCGCTGTCTGATGACCGTCCCGATCGCTCCAATCGTCGCGCCCTTGCAGGATGTAGCTGGTCCCGAAGCCACCGCTGACTTGGCCGACGAGTTGCAGTTCATCCGGCGCCAGTCCCGAGCCGCCGGCAAACAGCACGGTTTTGGCCAGCAAGGCCGGATCGGCGTCAGCGGTGAATTCACCAACTTTCATCCCCGACAAGTCAATGGTCAGCACATCGCGGACATCGTCTCGGCCTTGAATGATGAGTCGTCCTGGAGCGTCCACGGCCAGGGGAGCGATGACGTCGTCACTGGTTCCCGTGCGGACGAGATGCGCGAGGTCGCCGTCTCGCAGCAACGTCAGACCGGCGTCGTCCCACAGTGACGCATCGACGACGACGTCATCGGCGGTCAGGTCCATGGAAATCTCAGGTATCACAAGGGCTTCGACGCTCCCGTCAAAAGCGGCCGGTTCCAGTTCCGGTTTCAGCAGGTTGAATCCGTGATCAATACGGGCATTGGGTCGATGTTCACAAACAACTGGATCGAAGTCGGCGATGCCGACAACGTCATTGACATCAATGATGCGGACCGCGGGAATGACGGTCGCCACTTTTCGCAAGTCTCGGTACGAAACCTTGGCATCGCCGTCGAAATCCCGGATTACTGTAACGTCTACTGTGGGTCGGGAAATGACTTGGTCACGATTCAATCCCTGTTCGAGACGGGCTGCGTTGTCCTTGGCGATGCTGGCAACGACACGTTGATTGGCGGCGACGGAAGTGATTACTTGTACGGAGGACCGGGTGATGACCTGATTGAAGGTCACGGGGGCGACGATTTTCTGGACGAAGGAGGAGGCGACGACTTCATCGACGGCGGAGAGGGGTTCGACCAATTGTTGGGTCACTCCGACTCGCCCTGTGAAATTGTGATTGGTGACGGCGAAATGACGGGATTGGGCAACGATCAATTCGTGAATATCGAGTTTCAAGCCATTTCTGTCACGAATTCAAGCCTCATTGACGCGTCTGGATTCATGGGCCAAGTCCATCTGGAGGCGTATGAAGGGAACTGTACGTTAATTGGAAGCTCCGGAGACGATTCTTTTTGGGTTCTAGGTGGACATAATCTCGTTGATGGTGGTCCGGGGCAGGATTGGATCAATGGCGTCGTAGAGGTTGCCGAAACGGATTCCTCAGGCGGCACCGGCGATTCTTCAGCGGATCCGAATGGGAATGATTCCAGCAATGATAGCAGCATCGGGGGAGGCTCGGGCGATCCTCCTGCAGACACCGGAACTGGAACTACCGTCGATGAGACGCTCGATGGTGGCGCGGCGACCGACGATACGGGTGGTGGTTCGGAGCCGGTGACCGACTCGCTGGATGGCAACTCCGGTGGGGACACAACGAATGTCAACGATACTGGAACTACCGTCGATGAGACGCTCGATGGTGGCGCGGCGAGCGACGACACCGGTGGTGGCTCGGATTCGATGACCGACTCGCTGGATGGCAACTCCGGTGGGGACACAACGAATGACGACGATTCCAGCAACCTCGACCTGGATACCACTGACACTGACAACAATGCCGACGTTGATCCGTTGACCGGCGATGTGACGATTGGTCCGGAATTGTGGGATGACAATGGCCTGACACTCAAACAAGTTGGCGAGCTGCTGCATGTTTTTCGCACCGGTTCGCAAACCGATGTCATCACCCCGCTGCTGGCGAGCGAGGTCACGAGCCTGAACATCATCGGTCGCGACAACGCGGCCGACCTGCTCGTTTTGGACGTCTCGTCACCGAGTTGGTCATTGGCGAATGACCGCTTGCATTTCGATGGCGGGCTGGGAACGCAGACCGATCGAATCCGCTTGGACAATTCCGGCAATCAAGACCATTGGGGGAGGAACTCGATTGGATTCCACACGACAGAGCGAGGAGCCGGTACGGTCGACGGACAAGGATTTATTCGGCAAGACGATTCGCATGAACCCTATCAACTCGACTTTGGTCTGAAATACTCCGACGTCGAAGTCATTGATGACCGAGTCGTGAGCGACGACCAGTATCGCATGGTGTCGTTTTCTGACTCAGATGATCTGCACATCAAGGCCGATGTCTTACGGGACGATGGGAGTGCTCTCGTCACGGAATCGCGGTTTGGAGTCGCAATTGAATTTGCTCCGCGTGTGACGCCAAACGATTGGTTTGCCATAGAGATTGTCTGCGGTGACGGAAATGATGGCGTGGAGCTACTTCAGTCGGCTCCGTCGCGGCAACGGCCGACTGGCGATGATAACTCGCACGTCCGTATCTTTTATGTTCAGTGTTACGGCGGCAACGATGTGGTCACGAATCGTACAAACTGGATTTTGGACGCATATGGTGGATCAGGAAATGATACGCTCCGAGGAGGCACCAACAACGACGACCTTGACGGCGACGATGGGAACGATCTTCTGACAGGAGGCGCCGGTGACGATTGGTTGCGTCCGGGATCTGGACGCAACACGCTCGACGGCGGTATCGGCGTGGATTTGCTCTGGGAATCCATTGGCTATGATCGACCTTCCGGCGCGTTCGCATTGACTGATCAAAAACTGGTAGGTCCAGGTGAGGTTTCGCAGCTTCAAAATATCGAAACTGCCGGTTTCTATATTTGGTCCGAAACGGACTACCTGATTGATGCATCAGGTTTTGGTGGTCCGGTTTCTTTCGACGGCGGCAGCGGGAATGACACTCTGATCGGCAGTCCTTTTGATGATTTCATCACCGATTTCCACGGCGACAATTTGGTGATCGGTGCCGACACAAACTCCGATCAAATTGACGTCGCACAGCAACCGAGTGACGAGCGATCTCAATCGTCGGAGGATCCCAATTCCGAGACTTCGCCGACGGATCTCGTCTCGCCGATGGATGACTCGTCACTCGGTCAAGGACCGAGCGACGTCACTGACTCGACGCTCTTGGACATGAATGTTTCCACGGAGTTGCCCGTCGCCGCGAACAGCGATGTGGACAATTCGGCGACCTTGGAGCCTTCACCCGACGAGGTCAACAACTCGGAGGCAAGTGAATTGAGCGACGCTTTGCCGGACGAATTCGACACGCTTGACCGAGAAACCCAGACGGCGGAGGAAACGCTTGCGGATACGAATCTGGCTCCGTTGACCGGCGACGTGACGATCGGGCCGGAACTGTGGGATGACCACGGGTTGACGCTGCAACAGGTCGGCGAACTGTTGCATGTTTACCGGACCGGTTCGCAGATGGATGTCATCACGCCGCTGCTGACGCGCGCGATCACGAGCCTGAACATCATCGGTCGAGACAATGCCGCCGACGTTCTCGTCTTGGACGTGTCGTCGGCGGACTGGTCGATGCTCAGCGACCGCCTGCACTTCGATGGCGGTCGAGGAACCGAGGAGGACCGACTTCGCTTGGACAATTCCGCCAATCAAGTCGATTGGAGTGACGATTCGATCGACTACCAAGTCCACGACCGCGGATCGGGCACGGTCTCTGGAAGAGTCGTTGCGGACGGCAACTCGATCAGTCCGCATCTCCTGCGCTTCGGTGTGGATTATGCGAACGTCGAGCTGATTGAAGACCGAGTGGTCCGCACATCGGGGCGTTCGGTTTCTTTTTCCGGCTCGGAGAATCTGCATGTCCAATACGACATCCAGCGGAACGATGGGAGCGCCCTCTTCACGGAGTCGCAGTTCGGGCTGGCGATCGAATTTGTTCCGCGGGCGGCACCACAACACCTATTTAGGTTCGAGATCTACTGCGGTGAGGGAAACGATGACGTCGAGATTTTTCAGTCGGCCGCTTCGATTCAACCGCCGGAAAGTGACGTTTCCTCACACGATCAATATTTCAGTATTTGGTGTTACGGCGGGAACGACTCCGTCTCAATTGACGCGGACGTGGAATTGTGGGCGAAAGGGGGAACTGGCAATGACACTTTGCGAGGCGGTGTTGGCCAGGACGTCCTTGATGGCCAGGAGGGTGATGACCTCCTGCTGGGCGGCGACGGAGACGATTGGCTGTCTCCTGGGTCCGGACGCAATACTCTCGATGGCGGTCTCGGATCGGACTGGCTGTGGGACTACTTTTTCACGGAGGAGAAATACGGCGAATTCCGACTCACCGAAGAACAATTTGTTCGTCTCAGCGAAGCCTCACGGCTTCAAAGTATCGAAGCGGCGGAAATCCAGAATTGGGGTTCGGAGGGTGACTACCTGATTGACGCATCCGGTTTTGGCGGGCCGGTCGAATTAAGCGGAGGCGAGGGGAACGACACGCTCATCGGCAGCCCCTTCGACGACAACATCTACGATGACGAAGGCGAAAACTTGGTGATCGGCGGAAAAGGGGCCGATTACATTAGCATTTCGCCGGGCACGAAGCTGGGCGAGATCGACACGCGCGACGAAGTTTGGATCGATGACGTGCTCACATCAAATGCCGATTTGAGCCTTTACCAAATCCAAGGCGATGATTTGGCGATTCCTCGTCCAAGTTCCACGCTCACTCCAGGCGTCCCCCTGCCGGACGACCTGCTTCTGAGTCAAGACCTCGACGAACCGATGAACGAAGATGTCACTCTGGCCCAGACCTGCAGCACCGACTCGCCGCCCGCTGAAGATGACATCGACCCAGACGCATCCGATGTCTCAGACTCAATGCAGCGCGATGACGTCACCGTGGCCGAATGGGACTCGACCTTGCTCTCGCCGCATTTCCTGCTGGACTGCATGGCCGAGCTGATGTGATCGCCGGGGAGGACTGCCGAGTGTGATGGTCCGCGTGATCCGCGCTTGCTCTCTCGACGTTCGTCATGAGAAAGGCACAGATGGCACGGGGGACACGGAAAAAGACTGCGATCTGAGTGAATTCCAGTTGTCGTGGCCGATCACTACTGTTTCTTGTCGAACTCCTGGAAGAAGACTTCCATCGGCGTCGTTCGACCGTTCAACATGTCGTCCCAACCGCGCTGTATGGCTTTCAAAGTGGCTTCATCATCCTCACCGACTTCAAACCATTCGCGAAATCGCTCGGCGCTCAATACGACATAGGACTGATGCGTCCCAGCCACCGACGCGATTCCGTCACAGGCTTCAACAAATTGTTCGATTTCAGGCGTCAATTTTACGGACATGAATTCGCCTCCTAATTCCCGTGGAAGAGTCTATTCGGGCAGAAGCTCGGCCACATTCAGACGCAGTGTTCCCAATTCAGGCATCTGCCATTCAACGATTTCACCGATCACGTAATGCCGAACGGTGTGATACTTTGCCGACCCGCGATCGGGCTGCGAGTAACATTCGATCCGGCGATCGATGAGGTTGATGATCCAATAGTGCTCGATTCCGGCGGCGGCGTAAGTTTCCAGCTTCTCGCCACGGTCGAATCGCAAAGTCGAGTCGGCAATCTCGGCCAACAACAGCACATCGGTGGGAAGAGGGTGCCGTCCGAGGTTTTCAAAAGCCTCCTCGCCGCCACGAACCAAGCAGACGTCCGGCTCAGGTTCACCAGTGTCGAGCGTGATCGGAACTTGATTGAGCACGTGGGCGTTCTTTGGATCAATCACATTCCGAAGGCAGCGGCTGGTGCGTGTCATGGCAATGCGATGCGGAGGGTTTTGCGACATCTTGGGCACCAGTCTTCCGTTGAGAAGCTCGACCTTGTCTTCCGTCGTCAACACGCCGGCTTCAATCAGCTCGTGGTACTTGGCAACGGACAACGGCTCTTCAATGCCCTTGTAACCAACTGTATGCGCCTTCTTGGGAGGCATTCGGACAATGGCCTTTGATGGACTGAGCGGCACTTGAACGGAAGACATTTTGAGTTCTTTCCAGTTGAGTACTGGTGCCGGAATTCGTGTTTGATGTAGCCGGACTTCGTGAGAGTTCGATCCGAAGTCTCACGACTTCGGCTACGAGCCCGTCGTACAAGTGCCGTGCGCGACGATCTTACCCATTGATCAACGCTCGGCCAATCTGGCTGCGAGATTCCAGAATGTGATAAACGATCTCGGCGAGAGCGGACATTTTTGAGAGGGCGGGCATGGCGGAAATCAACTTGGCGATCGAACTTCCAGCGTGAAGTCCGGGTTTCCCATTTCGTCCGTTTCACGCGTGAGCCGGAAAGATTTTCCAAACACTGCGGACTTCATCCAACCGCCGGTTTTGCGGACCGACGAATAACCGCGTGACGTGTGTCGCAGAATTTGGAAGTCGAGCCGATCGCCGCGAGCGTCCACCAGCCAGTACTCGCGAATGCCCGCTTTCCAATACAGGTCACGCAACACTTCGGTGTCTTTCTCGACCGAACTGTCGCTGACAACCTCCAAGACCATGTCGGGCGATCCAGACAGTTCGACGAAACCGTCTTCAACGCCTTCAATGAGTTCGACTCGCCCCGCGCGAAAGCTCTCTTGCGAGACAAAGGTCGCGTCGGGATTTCCTGAGACATCCGCACCCGCGTTGGTCAAAAGCAGACCGTCGGGGAACAGTCTTCCGAGGCGAAGTCTCTTCGTGAGCACTCGTAACACGGACGAGATCTCGCCCTTGAGAGCGACATGCGAGAAGAGTTGTTCTTTGCTCATGTCAATCCAGACATCCCCTTGCAGGAAAAAGACCGGAACTCGCTCCGGTGATTCCTCGGAGCGCATCCAATATCGAAAGGATTCCAGATCGTGGACCCAAGCGGGAACATCAACCGACTCACGTTGAGCGTCGACGGTGACCATAAGACTTTCACCTCCCCATCAATCGAACTGTCGTGAGCGGAACGGCGCTAGCCTGGATTATTCATGACCGCATACCAACCCGACGCGCAAGCGAGGCCATCGTCACGCCTTCGGACCGGCGCATCAATAACTGTCGTAGCCGAAGTCGCCAGACTTCGGATCTGAACTCTGGCGAGTTCAGCTA
>JAYVSP010000228.1:0-2101 GCA_043775215.1 Planctomyces sp.
CGATGATGCGCAAATCGACCGAGTCGCCTACTGCTTTTGATCATTCTGCCCTCTCATCATTCTGCCTGTCCCCGTCCGGATTGGCAGAATGATCGAAGGGCAGAATGATGTGGAAACGCAATTCCTTTAGTCCCAATAACCAAACACTCTTCCGCTCTCAAAATCTTCTCACAAAAGCCAGATTTCAAACGTTTGCAGAGCAGATCACGCGCGATACGGTAAGGGGTCAACCAAGCCCGCCTCGGCGAAGCCGCGACGGCGGAGTTGGCACGAGTCGCAGTGGCCACAGGGGAGCCCGGTGAGATCGGGGTCGTAGCAGCTTGTCGTCAGACCATAGTCCACCCCTAAAGCGATCCCGCGGCGGATGATTTCCGATTTGGTCAACGAGATCAGTGGTGAATGGATGACGAACCGCCCTGATTGTTCGACTCCCGCTTTGGTGGCCAATCGAGCCAACTCGGCGAACGCTTTGATGAATTCGGGCCGGCAGTCCGGGTAGCCGCTGTAGTCGACGGCATTGACTCCGATAAACAGGTCGAACGCGCCGAGCACCTCGGCCCAGCCCAGCGCGAGCGACAGGAAGATCGTGTTTCGCGCGGGGACGTACGTGATCGGAATGCCGCTGGCGAGCGCAGTCTCACTGCGGTCTTTCGGCACGTCGATATTGTCGGTCAACGCCGAACCGCCAAACTGACGCAAATCAAGTTGGAATACTTGATGCCGCTTCACGCCGAGCGCGTCGCACACCTTTCGAGCCGCTTGAAGTTCGAAGCGATGTCTCTGGCCGTAGTCGATCGACAGAGCATACACCTCGAAGCCCTGCTGCTGAGCCAGTGCCAAGACGGTGGCCGAGTCCAATCCGCCGCTGACCAAGACGACGGCTTTCGATGGTTTTGCTGACGTGTTCACGAGGAAATCTCACGGATCGTTTTCGTTGGACATTGGGATTTGTACATTGGGATTTGCTCGCTGCGGTGTTCGTGGTTCCGCAAATGCTGCGAGCAATACTCAAACGTGCCGGCGTCGCACTTCGAGCAGTAGCGGAAATCTTCGCTCGGTTCATCGTGTTCGGTCAGGCCACAGATCACGCAGGCGTGAAATGGTTTGTTCCCCACGGCGACGCGGCGAAACGCGGACTCCATCTGCCGCTTGCCATAGCGCATGCGGTGATAAACGTCGCCGCCGAAGAACAGAAAAAAATTGCACACCGACGCCAGTACATACGCGCGAGTTTCCCAGTTGCCCTCCGCGAGAATCCAGACATAGCTCAGCCAAGTCAGCAGCGCGAGCCACTTAATTTTGATGGGCAAAAAGAAATAGATCTGGAGCACGAAGTCGGGGTACAGAAACGCAAAGGCCAGAAACACCGATGTCCCGATGAAGACATTCGTGGCCGGCCCGGCGTTCGGCAGTGAAAACGCCGCAGCAATCGTCGCCAGGATGGCGATCAGTACGAACAGGTTGTAGCGCACCGTGCTCCAGTGCCCTTCGAGTGCTGTTCCCATCAGATAAAAGAGATAGATGCAAAAGATCGACAGCAGTCCGGTCCCTTGCGGCAAAAAGACGAACGAAACCAGTCGCCACACTTCTCCTTCCAGCACCTTGTCCGGGATCAGCAGGAAGCCGTCGAACAACGTTCCCTGACCCGGCTTCATGGGCATAACCTGAGCCAACAGCCACAGCGCCGCTTGAAAGCTGGCGATGTAACCGGTTAGCCGCGGAATCGCGAAACGGCGGAAGCGGTGTTCGCAGCGGTCGAGCAGACTCATGATTGTTTTCCAGCGGTCGAACGATGACTTGTTTATTGGGACTTAGGACCGGCGCAGAGATAATTGTCCGATGTAGCTGAACTCGCCAGAGTTCAGATCCGAAGTCTGGCGAGTTCAGCTACATCGGACAGTTATTTCTGCGCCGGTCCTAAGAAGCGACGCGCAAACTTCAATCTGAGCCCCAATAAACGAATAGGCCAGCCTTGCCCGCGAGGAATCCCAGCGAATTACGACCAGAGACGCAAGCCTTCCGCTGACTTGTGGCGCACGCGGCTCGCGTGCAGCCTGTTATCACACATGAGGCCGTCAATCAAATCAACCCGCACGCGAGA
>JAYVSP010000229.1:0-2376 GCA_043775215.1 Planctomyces sp.
CGCCACTGCTGAACGCAGAGACGTGATCAAAAAAGACTATCCTTCCGTTGCTTTTCGTCGTCCAACTTCTTTTGTTCCTCCCATTTTTCATGCGATTCAACGTCCAGCTTTTTTTGCCTCTCATGCGCCTCAATGTCCAGCTTCTTTTGCAATGCCTGCCTTTTTGAAGCCAACCAGCGGTCTTCTTCGGCTTGCAGCCTTGGAAGTTGTGCCTTGAATTCTACGTCCAAAGCCTCTTGGGCTTTGCTGATTCCTCTGTGGTGAATCCAGTAGCCATGCCCGTCTTGAAATTCTCTCGTCATCAATATTTTTCTGAGATCATCCTTTGTAATGGTCCGATCGATATGGCTAAGGTCAAATTCAATGGTTTCAATGTCAAGTTGTTGCTTGATCTTTTTTTCCTTTTCATCATCGACCTTGTGAGTAACGTAAATCTCAATCATCAAGTCGTGGCTTCCAACGCGGAAGACTACATCAGGAATGATGTCACCCAGTTTCTTTTCTAAGAGCACATCGTCAGCAACGACGATCGTGTTGTGTTTGATTATTGATCGCTCAAATCTTTTGCGCCAAGACGGTTTTCCAAGCGATGAGCTTGGGAATATTGGAAGTGGTGGCAAGAGCAGCCTCTTCTCTTCCAGAAGTACTTGCTTTGCGAGCATGTGAAGCGAGGTTTGGTATGCATGACTGCATTCCCCGCCATCTTCATGTTGGAAGTATTGCCGTTGTTCGCCTTGGTGCGCTTCAAGCCGGTTACCACAACCAGGGCATGTGCAGCCGCACGCGAGCCCACGCTCCACTTCGTCAACACACACGAACTGACCGTTCTTCAGGCCGTAAGGGTTTTTCATCATCTGTTCCAAGTCACGGCGGGGTGGCTGGGGTCGGGCGTCTTCGACCGCCCCCAGCAGGGTGAGATCACCGGCGCAACGCTGGGGGCTCGAAGACTCGACCCCAGCCACTCAGCCGGTTCACTGAATCGCCAGCATAGCTTTCAGGCATTCGTCGATGTGCTTTATCTCTGAAACCGGCAGCCGTCCGAGTACACGCAGGATCAGAGCCTGGTCGTAGGTCACCAAGTTCTCGCACTGGATGACTGAGTCCATGCGCAGGCCCGCTCCCTGTGCGACGGGCGACGACGCCGCGATTGGGTGCTGAGTTGCCGCACCGACGCGACGGCGATTGCTGCTGGAGACCATCGCGAGAATGGTGTCGTCCAGAGGCTGATTCCAAGTGTCCGACTGCACGACCAGCGCCGGACGAACCTTGCTGCCGGTGCGGTCGCTGTAGGGAAAGTCCACCAGCACCACGTCGCCTCGTTGCACCTTCATGGCTGCCTGCGCGGATCGAGGTCGTTGTAGATGTCCATCGCGGGGTCATCCCAGCCCGCTCGCAGGCCCGCTCGCACGAGGAGAGCCTGCTGTTCGTCAGCGGAGAGCGGCTCGTCGGTGAAGACGAAACCTTTCAGACGGTCGAAAAGATCGGCTCGGACCACGACGTACTCGGTCGCCGTTTCGAGATCGGTCAATCGAACCGGCTCATCTTGGGAGCGAACCGCGTCGTGAAGCTCTTTTGGCATGGCAATCATGAGTAGCCTCCAAGTCGAAGAATACAATTGCACGGGCGAAAACGCATCGTCGGATTGCGCGAGTTACCGTAGTCCCGTCGCTCCGCCGACGGGAATGCTTGTCGGCGGAGCGACAAGCCTACAGTAGCGCGGCAAGACCGTCATTCCCCAAGGAATCGCCGGATTGCGTGGTTGACCGCCTCGGGCTGTTCCATCGGGGCCATGTGGCCGGCATTGGGGATGAGGGCGAACTGGGCGTTGGGGATGGCGTCGGCGACGACCTGCATTTCGGCCGGGGGTGAGATCACGTCGTGCTCGCCGCAGATCACGAGGGTCGGGAGGCGAAGCGTCGGCAGGAGTGAAGTCATATCGGGGCGGACGGACATGCCTCGGTGAGCGGCTGCGATGGCGATCGGGTTCGAGTTCATCACCATCTGTCGGACGGAGGCGATCGCGGCGGGGCAGTGCTCGGACGAGCATTGAGCGAACAGCTTGGGCATCATCCCCCACGCGACGACTTCCGGGCCTTCCTTCAACACGATGTCGGCCATCTTCAGGCGATTGGCCGCCGCCTCGGGTGAGTCGGCCGCCGCGCGCGTGTCGCAGACGATCAGCTTTGCGACGCGAGCCGGATGCCGCTGCACGAACTGCCACGCAATGTAGCCGCCCATCGACAGGCCGCAGAAGACGACCGGCCCCTCGACCGCGAGGGCGTCGAGCAACCCGGCCAGATCGTCGGCGAACTGCTCCATCGAGACGGAGTACAGCGCACCGTCGGTCCCTCCAAACCCGCGCAGGTCCGGCGCGAT
>JAYVSP010000230.1:0-11575 GCA_043775215.1 Planctomyces sp.
TGCTCGCATCAACCGCCAAGACTCTTCGTTGGCGACTCGCTTGCAGACACCTTCGCGGCGGAGCCGTAGCCGCTCTTCATTCCGGTACTGCGATGCTTCAGGCCACAGACCACGCGATCGCAGTCGCTGGTACTCTTTCAATTCCGCCTCTTGCATGAGGGTTGCCTCCGTGAGCCGTGTCGACGGCGGTTGAAAATGGCGGCCGCGACGACGTCGGGAATGAAGGCCCGCTCGACGCCTCCCCGGTTTCCAAAACGTTCCACGATTTCTGCCAGCTTGTTAATCCGTGTGTCGGTTTCGCGGGTCAACTACAACCAAAGATCACTTTGCCGGCGTCAGCAGACCAAAAATGTTCCAGGTATTGCAGAAGAACTCCGCTCGAAAAGTGGCCGGTTGATCTGTCCCGCAGTCAGGGATCGAGACATCACAGACATATCCGTCCGCGATGTCACTTCCGGGACGAGTGACCGCAGCGACGGCTTCTTCGGGGACTTCCCCCGTTATCTTCTGGCAGTATGCGGATTTGAAAGTCGGCGACGCGACACAATACCGGACGGACCAGCGCGGAACGGCTTCCGGACGGATCGCGGAATTCAGTGTGTCATCCTTCTTGAACACGACCACCATGCACGGTCGGAAACTTTTCTCGACGAATCGCCGTGCGGTGGCCTCGAATGACGCTCGATACGTCATTGCCAATTCCTTCACCGTCCTCGCCGCAATCGGTCGAGAGTTGGCTTCGGCGCTGAAACGGTTGCCCAAAAAGAGCAGGTCAGCCGCGAACTCGTTGGCTTCTCGTTCCATGACCAATCGCGTTGCGAAGCCCATTCCTATGTCATCGCAGACGTACAGAGCGTGTTCGTGTTGTGGAAGGACATAGTGACCGATCTCGTGCAACATACTGAATCGCGTGCGGTTGTCATCGAGCGAATTGTCCGTGGCCACAATGCGGTCGTCGAACGACAGCAGGGCACGCGGCACGCCACCACAGATCGACTGCTTGGCTTCTGGCGGCAGCTCGCGGGAAAAGTCAAAGCTCAGATACTCCAGCTTGAGGTAGCTGAGCAGGTCCGCCGGATTCACGTAGTTGCGTTGGGCCTGTCCTGCATCGCGAAGCAGGTGTCGGACAAGTTCACGCGGTTCGATTTCCAGAAAGCTGGGGCTGAATGTCGTCATGCGAGGCCCGCCCTTCCGTGACGGCGGCGAGGATTTGTTTCCCGGCGTCGTAAGTCTTCTCACTCACGCCCGCCAACTTGGCGCAGTCCCGCCGTGTGTCGATCGGAGCAGCTTTTGGTAAAAGCGCCGAAAGCTGGGGAACCACGCCACCCGTCGAGGTTTTTTGATGCTCACGAGCCATCCGCCGGACGATCGTTTCCCGCTTCGCCGCCAATGCAATCCGATCCAAGTCGGACAGGTTCCGCCGTCCCGTGGCGTTGTCGATGACGAACAGCATGGCCGCGTCCCTCGAATCGAACGACAGTTCCCTGACTTGCGGAGCCACCGGGATGCCGCCCCCGGTCTTCTGAGCCGCCCCACAAGTCGCCAGCCACAATTCCCGCCGCTTGTGACCGTCGAGCACGATCAACTCACCCGCTCGGTTTCGCCAGGCGAGGATCGGAGCCAAGTACCCAAACCGCTCAACGCTCGCGCCGAGTTCCGCGTTTTCCTGCCAACTGTGAGCCGGCAGCAAGTCCCGAATCTCTGGATCAACTCCGCACTCTCGAATCGTCGCCATCCGACACCCGCCTTTCCTTCGCGATTGAAAGAACCCGCATACGCCGGACACCTCGCCCAGCTTCACGGTGCCGGTATCGAACAGGCAAAATCGGCGGATGAGTCCCCCCACCGAGGTCATCACGTCCCGCAACCTCGCGCCAAATCGCATCCCGTCGCGTCTGCCGAGTCCATGCTCACTCGCCCAAGAAGTGAGTCATCGCAGCCGCTCACACTCACTCGCCCCCGCAAGGCTGATCCGCCTCCAAAGCCGCCAGAATCATGCGTTTCGCAGTGGCGGACAGTGTGCTCCAAGCCTTCAAGCAGAACCGTTCCACCAGAAAGTCCAAGCTCAGCAAGTACGGGTCTCGAGTGCCGCCACGCCGTATCGAGCCAAGTGCTCATGCTTCCGCACGACGCAATAACTCAGCCGCCGCATGAGCGAATTCAGCTTGTCGAGAAACTCGGTGCGAAAGGTGGGTGTCATTCATCCGCTCGCAGCCATTTCGGTTGCGAGTCAAGTCTGCGGTGTGAAGCACGATATCCGTCCGGTCGAACAGGTCGAGCTTGAACGCATCCAATTCGCGAGTCAGCTCCCCTTCAGCATCGTCTCGATCCACAATCATTCCGCCCAACAGCAAGACGTGAAAAATAGCTCTGCGAGAATCGTGGTGAGTTTCCATCGCCTTCGATGATTTTGGACGCTGCGACCGAGAAACTCATTGGGTTTCGTCACTGCGGATTGCTGCTGATTCCGGGGTGAGTCCTCAACTCTTACCTGAATCTTGCCAATCGCCGAAACAATACATATCATGTGGATGAATCAAAATGAGCAGTCAAGACGTCCTCAAACGATTGTTGGCCGAAGGTTGGGTTCAAGTGCGGTCGCGAGGTTCGCATCGGCAATTCAAACATCCGAACCTGACGGGATTGGTGACGGTGCCGCATCCGAAAAAGGATTTGCCGAAAGGGACGTTGAAGTCTATTTTCAAGCAAGCGGGTTGGAGCGATTCACCATGAACTTTCTGATTGTGATTCACAAAGACGCTGATTCGGATTACGGAGTGACGGTGCCGGACCTGCCGGGATGTTTTTCTGCGGGCGAGACTCTGGACGAAGCGTTGGCAATGGCCAAAGAAGCGATCGAATTGCACTTGGAAGGGCTGATTGCCGAAGGGTTGCCGGTGCCGACTCCAACGAACATCGAAAAGCACAAATCGAATCGGGATTTTGCCGGCGGCACTTGGGCTCTGGTCCGCGTGGACGATTCCAGACTGCGCATGAACGCCAAACGGTTGAGTATCACCGTTCCTGAACGTGTGCTTGACGCAATGGACCAACACGCGGCCAAGATCGGCGAGACTCGTTCTGGCCTGATTGTTCGTGCCGTTGTGGATTTCATGGGGCGGACGCTGTCGGACCTGCCGAAAGCCAAACAAGGCCGCCCAAGAAAGAGTCGCGCGAATTTCGTCAGAACTGGCGAAAAGTCGTCTCGGCGTGAACGTTGATGTGCAACATTGATGTCGGTAAGTCGTCCCCGAATTCAGTTCGTCGCCAAAGATGGGAAACGGAAGTCGATCCGGCTGGGAATGGTGACGCAACGACAAGCCGAAACCGTCCAGCGGAAAGTCGAGCATCTTCACGCGGCGACATTTACCGGACACCCGATTGATGCTGAAACCGCCAAAGGGGTGGGCGAACTGAGAGCTTGCGAGCTGGTCTAATCTGTACAGTAGCCGAGGCGGGAATCGAACCCGCACGCCCCTTTCGGAACCCAGGATTTTAAGTCCTGTGCGTCTGCCTATTTCGCCACTCGGCCGGAGAAGTCGCGAATGCTAGCGGTCCTCTGGAAGTGTGCCAACCTCGTCGGCGAGCGGCGGTAGGTTGGGACTCTGTTTCGACCGGGTTGGGATCAAGTAGGACGAGCCGAGGCGGAGTCACAACCGACTTGGTTTATGCTCGTCGCCGCCACAGGCCGCGTTCGATGGGCAGGCTTGCCTGACGGCGTGTTCGCTCGAAACCGGTGTGGTAATCGAGGTCGTGGTCTGCGGGACGTTCCGGGGGTGGCGGCAGGTTTTCAAACAGCGAGTGATGATTCATCAGGGCCGCAACAACCTCGAAGTAGTCGGGGACGTCGGACCAGAAATGCAAGTGCCCGCCGGGTTGCAGCGTGCGGGCGATTCGGTCGGCGAATAAGTCGGTGAAGAGTCGGCGGCGACGGTGCTTTCGCTTCCACCACGGGTCGGGAAAGTAGACATGGATCGCCGTGAACGAGGCGGGTCGCAAGAACTTGTCGAACAGAAAGTTCGCGTCCCCGCCGATGACGCGTGCGTTGGGCTGATTCCGTTTGAACAGTCGCTTCGCACCGCGACGGCCTTCGTGGAAGTCGAGCTCCACACCGAGAAAATTCGTCTCCGGCCGCGTCGTGCTGGCGTTGAACATGAACAATCCGCGCCCACAGCCGACATCCAGTTCCAGGGGATGATTGTTCCCGAAGAGCTTTACGGGATCTAGAAGTCCGTCCTCCGCCAAGAGGGGCGTGAGATCTTCAAAGGATAAGAAATACGGTCGAAGATCGAAAACTTCTGGCGGCATGAACTCTCCGAAGCAACAGCGGTGCGCAACAAAAAGGAATGACGATTGATGAGCAAGGATTGTTGAGGTGGGATGCCACTCGCTCCGCGTGATGAGCTGAGCGTTTCGCAAAGCGTTGGCAAGCGTTCGGCCGCGACATGCGGAACGGTGACGGCTAGGTACTGCGGCGTTGCCGCGGTCTGCACTAGGCTGGCGGAGATTCCGCGGTGCGGTGAATCGGAACTCCGATCATGCCGCCGCTGAAGACCATCTTGTCATTCACGAAGCCTTGAAAAACGTACTCGGCTAGCCGATTCGGCCGGAGCTTGGTCAGTTGAGCAATCAAGATCAGGCGACTGTTGGGATATACCGGTGCTCGGAAACGGACATCTTCCATGCCTCCAAAGCCGAGATAATCACCGCCCAGCAGTTTGTACTTGCGGGCCAAGAACCCGGCGAGCTGTGCGGCACACTCGCACAACACGACACCTGGCATCAGTGGGAAGCCGGGCATGTGCCCGCGGACCCAGAATTCGTGCTCGGTGACATCCTTATAGCCCACGATCAGATGCGTCTCGGTGTTGACGTGGACAACGGCGGAAAGCTGTTCCATCTCGTGCCGTTGCGGGTTGACCTTGCGGATGTCTTCCAATCCGAACAGGGGATGCTCGAAATCGAACTGCGTGTAATCGATCAGCGGCTGAGCCATAGGAGTCACTCTTCTTGAACACGGAAACGTGCAGAACCACTATTTCGAAACCTGTCGCCCTTGTGGCCTGAATGATTCACTTGACAGAGGATCATCCGACCCACAAGGGGTCGGACTACCTACAGTGAGGAATTGCCGTTACCCACCCTCCAACACATGGCGAATCTGCGTCAACTTGGTCAACAAGCGGTCGGGACGGAGGTCTGGTTGCTTCAGGTCATCCGCCGAGGCTTGCAAGCTATTTTTGTCGCCGGCGAACAAGACCGTCCGAAACCCGAACTGTTTGGCGATCGATAAATCGTCTCGCAGCCGGTTACTGACGTACAAGATTTCTTCGGGCGACAGACCAATCCGTCCGAAAGCCTCAACCGCCGTCGCAAACAGCGTGGGTGACGGCTTCCGCACCCCCACGTCGTACGACAGCACGACGCATCCCGGAGTCAACAGCCGACCAACCGCGGGGAGTTTAGTTGGGCCTGGCAATGCTCGCAACAACTGCACCAGCGTGAAAGACTGACCATCCGCCAGAAGTCCCTGGGCGAAGCCCGCCTCCATCACTGCCGTCAGCACGACGGCGGCTTTCTCCATCGCCGCTGTTCCCTGCAAGCTCAGGTGGAAGAAGAAGGCGACCTTCTCTGCGTACTCGTCGGCGTTGCCGTAGAAGTCCTCGTCGTATTGATACTCTTTGTACTCCAACCTTGAGATCAATTTTCGCCACAATTTCGTGGAGTCAACTTGCCCGATGTCCCCCTTGCTGGCGGGGGCGATGAGCTGCATTTCTGCGAACACGTCCTTGTACTGAGCCAGCATGTACTCCCACGGGGCACCCGGTTTGCGGCTCATGCTTTGCCACATGTTGAATTCTTTGATCGTCTTTTCCAAAGCGATCTGCATGCGGAGTTGCTGCGGCGCCAGTTGGCAGAGGTCGCCGTCGGTGATACGCAGCAGGGTTCCATACACATTCCAAGTGACGGCCTTGATTCCCGGCAGCGGCTTGATCGACGGAACGGCCTTCACGGGAACGTGCGGCGGAGCGACCGGCCAAATCAGGTCGTCTCGCTGAGCCAGCCATTCGGCGTATTCCCACAGTGATTTCGACATGAGTGCGTGAGTAGCGAGCGACTCGGCCAAGCGTCAACCCAAACCACTGGGTGGGCGCGGAGAACCGCCGCACGCTGTGCGCCGAGCGGTCGCCCGTTTATTCTCGTCTTGATTGACGAAATCACTAACCCGAAGCGTCAGCGAGGGCGAATGTTCTCTCGACTTTTTCGTAACCGAGTGCCGGGAAGGGTTCACCCTCACCGACGCTTCGGGCTAGTGTTTCAAGTTCCTCACTCTTTTCATGGCGGAGGCTTTCCAATGAGTACACATCCACAGTCCCGGCGCGAATTTCTGACAACCTCGTCCACTGCGGTCTTGACCGCTGGCGCAATCGCGCAGCTCAGTTTGTCGGCCGGCGTGTTCGCGGCGGGCGATGACGTCATCAAAATTGGTTTGGTCGGTTGCGGTGGACGCGGCACCGGCGCGGCGGGGCAGGCCCTTAGCACCGTAGGGAATGTCAAACTGGTCGCGGTGGGAGATGCCTTCGACGATCGGCTCAACAGCAGTCTGAACAACTTGCAACAGGGGCACGCCGATCGCGTTGCGGTCGACGGCGATCACAAGTTCGTCGGCTTGGACGCCTACAAGAAAGTGATTGATAGCGGTGTCGATCTGGTCATTCTGGCCACGCCGCCAGGCTTTCGGCCGATGCAGTTCGAGTACGCCGTCTCGAAGGGCAAGCACGTCTTCATGGAGAAACCAGTTGCAGTCGACGGGCCGGGCGTCCGCAAGGTGCTCGAAGCGGTGAAGGTCGCGAAGGAAAAGAATCTGAAAGTCGGCGTCGGTCTGCAACGGCACCACCAGGACAACTACTTGGAGACTCTCAAACGCATTCACGACGGCGCGATCGGTGATGTCGTTGCCATGCGAGTCTATTGGAACGGCGGCGGGGTCTGGGATCCGCCGCTCAAGCGAGAGAACGCCAAGTCCGAAATGGAGTACCAATTGCGAAACTGGTACTACTACAACTGGCTCTGCGGAGATCACATCTGCGAGCAGCACATCCACAATTTGGACGTTGGTAATTGGATCAAGCAGGGACATCCGGTGATGGCCCGCGGCATGGGCGGCCGGCAAGTGCGCGTCGACAAGAAATATGGCGAAATCTACGACCACTTCGCCGTCGAGTACCAGTACGCGGATGGTTCGTGGATGTTTAGCCAATGCCGGCACCAGTCAAACACTTGGTCGAGTGTTTCCGAGCACGCTCAGGGGACGAAGGGGACGTCGGACGTCAGCGGCGGTTCGATTCAGTCTGGTTCCGAGCCTTGGAAGTTCCGTCGCGATAAGAGCGTCCAGCGAACGGACCCGTACCAAGTCGAGCACGACGACCTGTTCGCCGCGATCCGCAACAACACCCCGTACAACGAAGGGGAAAACGGCGCGACCAGTTCCTTGACCGCCGTTCTGGGCCGCATGGCCTGCTACTCCGGTCGCGAGGTCTCGTGGGACCAAGCATTGAACTCGGACATCGACACGATGCCCAAGACTCTCTCGTGGGAAGCAAACCCGCCAACGCTCCCCAACGCGAACGGCGAATACCCGATCCCAACACCTGGAGTGACGAAGGCGGTCTGATCTGGATGTTGCGCGGTCAAGCCGTTCGCCGACGCAGTCAGGCGTCAGTTCGCGGCTCGATCGTCGTCGTGGACGAGAACACGAACGTCGGCTAAGTCTTGTGGCCTGCCAGCGGCGCGTTTCGAAGCCAGCAAATGATCGAGCGAAACGATGAAGAATGGCTGGCCTTGAAAGGTCATCGTCTTCCGTTGCTGCCAAGCTTCTTCAAAGGTGATGCCGGGAGTGCGAGTTTGAACGTCGATTCTCACGCGGTCGTTAAAAATCGTGATGGCGTTCGCCAAGACATCTTCGGCAGTCGTGAGAGCTGCCGTTCCGAAACGAGAATCGAGCAATGCTTCCAACAGGCGTGCGGCATTGTCGGGTGTGGCCTCGATGAGAATGTCGAGATCGAACGTGACTCGCGGAACGCCGTGCAACACGGCGGCGATGCCCCCGATGACCACATACTTCACATCATGGTTCTGAAAGGACGCGAACACGTCCCGGTATCGGTTGAGCATCTTTGGCCCTGATGAGGTCTGGATTGTTTTCGAGCAGCAAATCGGTCAACTCGCAAAAGACCTGCATCCGTTCGTCCATCGACAAGGATTGAAACCAGCGAGCCTTGGCCTCGAAAGATTCGTCGTCGAGGTTGTGCGAAACAGATTCCATCATGGCGGCACTCACCTTTCGGCGACATTCTACAGCTTGGCGTCGATGTTGACCCAGGTCTTTTTCGCGAAGGATTCGAGCGTAGCGTCGGCGACGGCTTGAGCCATCGCACCGTGATCGAAGCCGGGGACGCAGTCGCGGCCTTCGACGATCGCGGACACGAATTCCCAGACGAGGTCGTAGCGGAAGACCGTGCTCGGAACTCCGTCACGAGGATTGCGGGGGCTGCCGGGAATGACCAGAAACTCGCGCGGGACCGCGTGCGTTTCCATCGTGCCGCCGTGTTTGCCCAGAACCACGTTGTTCGGATCAGTGAGTTGATACGCGGCCGAGCCTTCGCTGCCGTTGACCTCGGCCCATTCGTAGCCGAAGCCATTGTTGTGATGCCCTTTCATTAGCGTGCTCCCTTCCCACACGCCGGTGGCTCCACTGGCGAACAGGCCGATCAGCGAGGACCAGTCATCGACTTCGGACGGTGCGCACGACTGGCCGTCGGTCGTCTTCTCGCGCTTGGCGAATTGAGCCACCGCGCCGCAAATCGTTTGAATCGGCCCCATCAAGTCCATCGAGAAGTCGATGCGGTGGATCGTCATGTCGAACAGATCACCCGCCCCCGCGAGGTTTTTGTATTGCCGCCAACCCCAGCTCGTCTCCGGCCAGTCGAGGAACCGCTGACTGCGAAAGTGCCGCGGTTCGCCGAGTGATCCGCTCTTCACCAAATGCCGCACGTAGCGCATCGACGGAGCGAACCGGTACGTGAACGCCGTCATGTGCCGCAGGTTCTTGTCGCGAGCCGCTCGAAACATCTCGGCCGACTCGGCGAAGTTCAGTCCCAGCGGCTTCTCGCACATGACGTGCTTGCCGCCGGCGATGCACGCCAACGCGATCGGCCGGTGCGTGAAATTCGGAGTCGCAATGATGACCGCGTCGATGTCCGGATCGGCTGCGATCTTCTCGAACTCCGTCGTCTTCTTCGTTGGCCCCCAATCCTTCTGTCGCTGGTTGAGCAGTTCCTCGTTCGGATCGCAAACGGCGACCAGTTCGCACCGCTGATCGAGCCGAATCCCCGGTACATGGTGATAGTCAGAAACGGCTCCAGCGCCGACGATCGCGATGCGGACTTTGGTCATGATGTTCTTGAACTAGAGTTTGAAATCTGAAATTTGGAATTGGAACAGGCTTAACGCAAAGGTGCAAAGAAAGGCAATGTCGCGCATGAAGACGAACTCCGCATCCAGCATTTTCATCCCGTTTGGTGCACTTGAAACCTGTTTAGCAACCCTTTGCATCTTTGCGCCCTTGCGTCTTTGCGTTGAAACTGTCCTTCGCGCTGTCTGTCGACATTACGCCAGAATCTCATTCACCACGCGGCCGGAGACATCCGTCAGGCGATAATCGCGGCCGGCGTGGCGGTAGGTCAGGCGTTCGTGATTCAGACCGAGCAGATGCAGAATCGTCGCGTGCAGGTCGTGGATGTGGACTTTGTCTTGAACGGCTCGGAAGCCGAAGTCGTCGGTGGCTCCGTAAGCCGTGCCGCCGCGCACGCCGCCGCCGGCCAACCACGTTGTGAAGCCCAAATGATTGTGGTCGCGGCCGTCGTTTCCTTCGGTCGTGGACGTGCGGCCGAACTCGCCGCCCCAGATGACGAGCGTGTCCTCCAGCAGGCCGCGGCGTTTAAGGTCGGTGAGCAACGCGGCGGTCGGCTGGTCGATGTCTTTCGCGAGCCGCTTCGTCTGCTCATAGTGATTCGAGTGCGTGTCCCACGGTTGACCGTTGCCGTAGTAAATCTGCACGAACCGCACGCCTCGCTCGACCAACCTTCGAGCCATCAAGCACGAGTGGGCGTAATGCGACTTGCCGTACTCGTCACGAACGGCCTCCGGTTCTTGGCGAATGTCGAACGCATCCGACGCGGCGGATTGCATGCGGAACGCGGTCTCCATCGCCCGAATGCGGCTTTCGAGTGCCGGCTCGTCGGTGTGCTCGGCCAGATGCTGCGCGTTCATCTTTTGCAGCAGATCGAGTTGCCGGCGCTGCTGTGAAAACGTGAGTTGCTCATTGCGGAGATTCGGCAGCATCTTGCGCGGATCGAGGTCGCTGTGGTTGAGGTACGTCCCTTGAAACTCACCCGGCAAGAAGGCGCTCGTCCAGAGTTCGGCAAACCGCACCGGCCGGCCGGGACAGAGCACGACGTATCCCGGCAAGTCATCGTTCTCGCTGCCCAGTCCGTACAGAAACCACGAACCCATGCTCGGCCGCGTCGGCGTGATCGTGCCGTTGTTCATCAGGAACAGCGCCGGCCCGTGATTCGGATTGTCGGTGTGCATCGAGCGGATGATGCACAGCTCGTCGATGCACTCGCCGAGTTGCGGCAGCAAATCGCTGACCGGCAGTCCACAGTCGCCGCGCGGCCGAAACCCAAACGGCACGGCCAACAGCCCGCCGGTTTTGTTCTCGGTGCGGAACTCGACTTCCTTCGGCCGCTGTCCGACAAACTGATTGAGTGCCGGCTTCGGATCGAAGAAATCCGCCTGAAACGGCCCACCGTTCATGAAGAGTTGAATGACTCGCTTGGCACGCGGCGCGTGATGTGTGGCAACATTCCGTGACGCGGAATTCTCAGAACGGCAAACTTCCACCGAACCGAGCGTCGACGCCAACACTACCGATCCCAGTCCACCACCCATGCGCTGAAGCATCGTCCGGCGCGATGCGAGATCGTTCATCTCAGGCCACGAAATTAAGGATATCTTCTTCGGACTCATTGAGAATTTTCCTGGCGACTTCTGTTTGGAATTGCTGATCGGTCCAGTCGGGATGTTGGGTCCGCAATCGTTCTACCATGTGTTGCCTCACGCACCGGTTGAGTTCGCCGACCATCGCCACCTTTTGTGCGAATGTGAGGCTTCGCAGATATTCCACGTGTTCTCTGGAAATCGGTTCGATCTCGCCCAACACTTCGTCCAGCGGGCGACGGACTTTTGGAGCAGTCATCATAACCTCATCTTTAGTGAGCACCATAACTTCGCACTTTCTCCCCGACAAACTGCTCTGCAAACGTTTGAAATCTTGTTTTTGTGAGAAGATTTTGAGAGCGGAAGAGTGTTTGGTTATTGGGACTCAAGGAATTGCGCTTCCACATCATTCTGTCCTTCGATCATTCTGCCAATCCGGACGGGGACAGGCAGAATGATGAGAGGGCAGAATGATCAAAAGCAGTAGGCGACTCGGTCGATTTGCGCATCATCG
>JAYVSP010000231.1:0-2010 GCA_043775215.1 Planctomyces sp.
TACGCCTTTTTGAACCAAACCGTTTCATCTTCGAGGCTTTTTTCCAAGATTCGTTCGCGAATACCCGGCACAAAACGATTTTCGGACGGGCACTCGCTAAGCAGGCGAGCCGCCCGCTCAACGCTACTTCGACAGCGTGCTTTGAAACTCGGCGAACGCAGGCAATCGTCGCAACACATGTTTCAGCCGCGTGAGTGCTCGCACGTAACGAATGCTCGCGGCCTGTTCGCTCAATTTCAGGACTTCGGCCGTCTCGCTATTCGAGAGTTCCTCAAAGTGCCTCAGCGCCAACACCTCTTGATCCAGACTGCCGAGCGTTGCCAACGCGGCATCCAATTGAGCGGCCAACTCCGCTCGCAACAGAGCTTGGCTGGGCGACGTCAGACTTCCGAGCAAATGTCCCGCCAGCGAACACGACGTCGAAGTGGCATCCCAACCGCCCTGTTGATTTTGCTCACGCGTCGCATCTCGCTTGAGTGATCCCAAATGCCGACGATGCACGTCGACCAAGGTCTGAGTGACAATCATCCGAAACCAGATGAACCTTGAGCCATTGAACTCGCGCGCAAAATGGTCCATCCGCGTCACCGCACTCAACCACGTCTCTTGCAAGATATCGTCAGGATCGACCCGCCCGACCAATCGCGAGTCCATCCGAAAATGCACCAGCCGCCAGAGCCGCGGCCGAAACAGTGTGAATAACTCGGCAAACGCCTCGCGATCACCACGCATCGCCCGGAGAGACAAATCTTCTTCAGAGGACACTGGCGGCATGAACTAAAAACCTTTCGGCGGTTGTGTGGCTGCGGCAGAAGAATTCGTAACGACAAACAATTCCAGCGAGAACGAACGCCGTAAGGACCGGCGCAGAAATAACTGTCCGATGTCGCTGAACTCGCCAGAGTTCAGATCCGAAGTCTGGCGACTTCGGCTACGATAGTTATTGATGCGCCGGTCCTAAGTTTTCTCGTTTGACTCAAATCGGTGAGACAAGCTACGAAGCACGGTCCTAAATCTTGGACGTTTTTTTGCCTTATGGGCCGAGGAAAAACAACTCAGTCGACAGGATTCCTCGTCCTCTACCAAACACCGTAAACACCAGCGGGTATCGCGCACCATGTCACGTTGCGCCACCGATCGGCAATATTTGCAGAACCAGTGACCAGACAGCTCGACTAACTCAGTGGATTTTCGTTATGAATCGAGATCTCTGCGAAATTCAGGTCTGCCCGTCATCAATCCTGCGAACTTCGCCACTCGGCGAAATGGACCTGCCAACTTTTTCCAATTGAATTTTTCACCACCGGAACTTGGAGCTGTCACGATGAAGTTGTCTTGCTGGTTGTCTCGGTTCTCGCCTCGCCGCCAAGTCCTTCACGCTGTGCGTATGGCGGAAATGTTCGAGCCACGCGTGCTCATGGATGCGACTCTTCCCGACTTGGTCGTGCAAACTAGCGACATGACCGATTCGCCCAGTGACGAGGCCGATCCGGAACTTGTTGTGACCACAAGTGACGACGGCGAATTGTCAGAGACTCCAGAGGTCATCTTTTATTCTCTAGGCGGGACGTTCCAGAGCTCCCCGATCAGTCAGTTTGGTTCTCGCAGTGAGTTCGGCGATTACCTGTTGGAGCGTGCGTTGACGCGGTACGACGGTCTCTTTGGCCAGCCACAATGGTGGTATGGCGGGCCGATCTATTTCCGAGGCGGCAACTTCTTGGCGGATGCCGCGGTTCCCGCTTCCCTGGACCACTCTGAGACCAACGTTCAAGTCAATGGGGTTGACGAAGGGGATGTGATCGAGAACGACGGCCAGAATTTGTATCTGCTCAACGGCAATGACTTGGTCATCATGCAAGCGTATCCGGCCGGCGAAATGCGCGAACTGTCACGAATTCATTTCGATGGCTACCTAATTCGACTGTCTTAGATTTGTCGTTTACTGATGTTCAATGGCGCGAGTTTGTTGTGTTGTTTCCAGTGATAGAGGCGAGCGAGTTCATTACGCCG
>JAYVSP010000232.1:0-5354 GCA_043775215.1 Planctomyces sp.
TGGCCCGTTGGGCCAGAACCACACTCGCGATTCGTCCGGGGCTGACGCCGGCGTCAGCCTTGCCGCTCACTCACATGAACCCGAATTCGTAGTCTTGAAAACGCACTAGCCGCGGCTTTCCTTCGCTTGCGCTTCGTCGCATGAATAATCCATTTTAGTCGTTGTCCAGAATCGTTCCGATCCCTTGGGCATTGGCGAACAGGGCGTTGAGTGCGCCACTGAGACGGATCGAGAATGTCTTGCTGAGTTGTTCGCGAATTGCATCGCCCAGAATCGATACTGAGATCGTCTTGGTGGTCTCGCCGGGAGCGAACGTCAGCGTTTGATCGATGAGGCTGCTGTAATCGCTGCCGGCAATGGCCGAGCCTTCGATCGTCGCATATGTGACCGTCACCAACTGTCCACTGGCTGCCGAGAGCTTCACGGTGAAAACCGCATTGACCGTGCCGCTGTCCCCTTCGGTCACGGTGATATTGCCGATCGACAGCTTGGGGAGCGCGTCATTATCGATAATCGTCCCCTGCGCCTGGCCATTCGCGATCGTCGCATAGTTGGAACCGCTCAGGTTGACGAAAAATGATTCGTTCGCTTCATCCAGCGCATCGCCGACGATCGGCACGCTGATCGTCTTGCTGATTTGGCCCGGCACGAACGTCAGTGAATTGTTCACCGACATATAATCGACCAAATCAATCGCCGTGTCACCTGCCGTCGCGTAGCTGACCGTCACCGGCAGGCCGCTGATTGCCGAGAGACGCACCGTGAAGATTGCCTTCGTGAAGCTTCCGGTTCCTTCTGTCACGGACTTATTTTCGATCGTCAGAGTCGGCGTCGCATCGTCGTCTGTGATCGCGCATTGACCCTGACCATCGGCAATTGTCGCGTTGACGGGAACAGACAAATTCATGAAGAAGTCTTCGTCCAGTTCATCGCGTGCATCACCAAGGACTGAAATGGTAAGGGTCTTGCTAACCTGGCCGGGAGCGAACAACAGCGTTCCGTGTTTGGAGAGGTAATCGCTTGCGACCGCCGAATTACTGGCCGTCGCGTAATTCACCTTCACCGGCAGGCTACTGGGTTCCGATAGGCTAACGATGAACACCGCGGTGACAGTGCTTCCGGTTTTTTCCGTCACGCTCACGTCGCTAACCGACAGACCGGGCGGCAAATCGTCGTCCAGAATCGTGCATTTCCCCTGAGTGTCCGCGATCAACGCATTGGTCGCCGAGGACAAATTCACCAAGAATGCTTGACTCAGTTCATAGGACGAATCGCTGACGACGGACACGCTGATGGTCCCGCTGACTTCGCCAGCCGGGATCGTCAAAAAGTCACTGGTTGCCGTGTAGTCGTCCGGACTGATCGCCGTAGAGTTGGCTGTTGTGTATTTGACCGTGACCGGCGTTCCACTGGGAGCCGAGAGACTGACGGTGAAAACCGCGTTGACGGTGCCGCCTGTTCCCTCGGTTACTGTCACGTCGTTGATCGACAATTTGGTTGTCACCAAGTCATTGTCTTTGATCGTCCCCTCTCCATAGGGGTCACTAATCGTGGCGTTAGTGGCTCCGCTGAGGATCACAAAGAACTTTTCGGCATCCTCGAACAGAGTATCCCCGACGATCGCGACCGCGACGGTCTGAGTCGTCTCTCCCGCGGCGAAGTTGAGCGTGCCGGTGTTGGAGGTGAAGTCATCCCCCGCAACCGCCGAGCCATTCGCGGTCGCGAAGTCAACCGTCACCGGATCTTCATAGGCGCGTGACAATGTCACCGTGAAAACGGCATTCTGCGTGCCGCCGGTTCCTTCTGTGACGGAAACGTCGTTGATGGACAATGTCGGAAGCACGTCGTTGTCCTGAATTGTTCCCAGCCCATGACTGTCGGCGATACTCGAGTTGATCGCATTGGTCAGTTTGGCGAAGAAGGTCTCGTTCGCCTCCACACGCGAATCGTCGAGGATCGGAACGGTGAATTTCGCGACGGTTTCTCCGGGCGCAAACGTCAATGTCCCGGTCGCGTTGGAATAGTCCGAGCCCTCCAGAGCTGAGACGTTGGCCGTGAAGTAGTCCACAGTCACAGGCTTGCTGCTGGCCTTCGCGAGCGTGACCGTGAATTCGGCAGTGGCGTCGGTCCCTTCGGTCACGACGGCGTCGGCAATCGAGAGGCCCACCGGTTCGCTGTCGGCAGTAACGTCCAATCCATAGAGTTGAGTCTTATTCGTCGTCGTTCCGAACACCTTGACGTAGTAAGTACCGGCGGCGGGCAACGCGTAATTGGCGATTGTCTCCATTCCCCCCAATCCATTGACGTTCTCGAGTTGCAAAATGGTCGTGCCGTCTTCACCCAGAAGTTTCAAACCCAGATTGCTTTGAGCCGCCGCATTGAATGGCGCTTGTGGGATCTGAGACGACTCTGGTCCCTCCTGGTATGTCGTGCCGCGCGGCGTCACTTTGAAAGACATTGTCATCGGGTCGGCGATAGTGAATTTGAAAAAGTCAAAATCCGACTCGTCATCAATGCTCAGGAAGTCTTTGTCCGTCGGAGCGACGGTTGTCGTAGAACCCAATGTCCCGCGACTGCGGGCAGAGCCGGGGGCAAAAGTGCCCAAATCAGTCGCCGTCGCCGGCGTGTTGTTTCCGCCGCTCTTTTCCAACGCATCGCCATACCCGCGCTGCAACGCCAAAATGTCGTCGAGCTGCGGACCGTCGTAACTGGCGCTAATACTGACCGTCGGTTCCATGAGGAACGCGGCGTCACTCGACATGACGTGATCAATTCCCACGCTGTGTCCGCCTTCGTGCATCAGCGTATTGCGAAAGAAGCGGAAATTATTGGCGCTGCTGTTCGCAAAATCGAAGATATCGATCGTGTCGACGACGATATCCCCTAGGTCAGGGGCGAGCGTATAGGCCAGTTTGGCACCGTCCCCATCGATTTTGTGCCCGCCAATACGGATGTCGGGACGCACTCCCGGCAGACCCGGATTCGAGCCGACCACATTGCTGAAGGCGGCACCGTCATCCGCCGCTTCATACAAATACGTGAGGCCGCTGAGCTCTCCCAAACGGCCAAAAGCCGAATTGAAGATCGGGAACCAAGGACGCTGCGTCAGATCGGTCCCGCCCGGTCCCGCACCAAATTTCGAGTCGAGGGAAGCAATCAATTTGCTATCGCCCGCCTGCTCGCCGGCCAAACCGGCGATCGGGCTGCCGTCGTCGGCAAGGCCCCACGTCAGAATGGTGGGATCGCCCTGCGTCAGCCCGCCATTACCAAAGGCGGTATTCTGCCAGCGATTCACATCGGCAAACTGAAAGAGCAGTACTCGGTCTTCCAGCACTTCCAGATTCTGGCGTGGCGAACAGCGGTATTGTTGCCGTGGCCGCGAATCCTTGCGTCCAAATCGCCTGCGAGCGGTGTCACCAAAAACTCGACGGAAGTACGCGGAAAACAGGTTCTGACTCATTCACTCGCCCCCTTGGATGAAGTGTTGAACACAGCGTGGTAAGGTGTTGAAACACGGCGGCTCGGCGATTCCCACGTCTTCTACGCGGCAGCGGCGGATGGCTGGCGGCGAGACACTTTAAGACGGCTCGTGGGAGTTGCAACCACAAGAGTCAGAAAATTTTGTGAAATGTCCAACCTTTCCACTTGCATTTGCCGGCACGGGAGTGATTAGAAAAGCTCACGCCGTAGAATCGCTGCGATTTCTCGGCAACTTCGACTGACCGGCAATCCTCAAACAGGTAATTTCGCCATGCCCGACGTGACTTCGGCTCTTCATCGCCGTGATCTGTTGAAAGCAGCCGCAGTCGCGGGATTGACCCCGTGGACAGCTCAGCTTCTGGCGCATGACCGTGCGGACGAGAAGAAACCAGCACGGCCGTTGCCGCGTGTCGCGGCAATCAATTCGATCTATCGGTTGCGATCACATGCCTATCACATCGCCGGCCGGTTCATCCACGGATACACGATCAACGGGCTGCCACATCAGCCCCCCTTTCAGATCGTGCGAATGTTCGACCATCAGCAGCCAGAGAACGATCTCGGCCCCGAGGTCTGCCGTACGCATGGCATCGAGCTGTGTCAAACCGTGGCCGAAGCACTCGGCGGCGAGAAGTCGCTGGATGTCGACGCCGTGCTGCTGATCATTGAGCACGGAGACTATCCCACCAACGCACGGGGCCAAATCCTGTATCCGCGATTTGAAATGTTTCAACAGGTCGTCGACGCCTTTCGGAAGAGCGGCCGAAGCGTGCCGGTGTTTGTCGATAAACATTTGTCATATGACCATCGCCAAGCCGCTCAGATGGTCGCGACGGCGAAGGAGATGAAATTTGGGCTGATGGCCGGATCATCGTTGCCGGTCACCTGGCGCATCCCCGAATTCGATCCGCCGATTGGAACGCCGTTTGACGAGGGAGTCGCGGTCATCGGCTACGACCGCACCAATATCGAGGTCTATCTCTTTCACGTGCTGGAGGTGTTGCAGTGCATGCTAGAACGCCGAGCCGGCGGTGAATCGGGAGTCAAATCAGTGCAGTGTCTCTCCGGTCAGGCCGTCTGGAAGGTTGGAGATGAAGGCCGCTGGTCTTGGCCGCTGCTGGAACACGCTCTGTCTCGCTGTCCCAGCCGAAATTACGGTCAGGTGCGCGAGCAGGTCAAGAATCCGCTCTGTGTCCTCATCGAATATTCCGACGGCACAAAGGGAGCCGTCTTCAATCTGGTCGAAGCGACCTCCGACTTCGCTTTCGCTGGCAAGATTCGTGGCCGAACCGAACCGGTCTCGACCTGCTTCTATCTGCCGGCCCCGCCCGGTGCGAGGTTCTTCGATCCGCTGACATTCAACATCGAAAAGTTCTTCGCCACCGGAAAGCCGACGTATCCCATCGAACGCACACTGCTGACAAGCACGATTTGCGATCATGCCATGCACTCGTACCACGATAATGGCAAGGTCATTACGGACCCGTCACTATCAATCCGCTATCAACCTGCGGCAGAAGACGGCCACTTCCGCGGTTCGTTCATCGACCGAACGTAGTGCGTCTTCAAGTCCTGAATCACGGGTTGTGAGCGGCAAGGCTGACGCCGGCGTCAGCCGGCGTCAGCCCCCGGACATCCCCCACTTCTGAAGACAATTTTTGAAACACTAATCTTCACTAATGACCGGCGCATCAATGACTGTCGTAGCCCAAGTCGCCAGACTTCGGATCTGAACTCTGGCGAGTTCAGCTACATCGGACAGTTATTTCTGCGCCGGTCCTAATGACTTCTGGTTGTTCTGCCTTCATGAGCGAAGATCAGTGGAGATCAGCGTTCCTGTTTTCTAAGTCCGTGCTCCGGTCTTCTGTCTTCAG
>JAYVSP010000233.1:0-3184 GCA_043775215.1 Planctomyces sp.
ACTCTATTCTTCTTTGCCTTGTTCGCCGTCCTGATCCGTGTTCAATCCGTGTTTCATCCGTGGCTTTGAAGCTTACCTCCCCGGAACACCGGAAGAGCCTTGACGAAATACCCAATGACCAAAGAATGACGCAGTTTGTAATGATCAGCACCAGTTATCTCCGTCTCACAACGCGCAACTCGTCATTCTTTCGTCATTGGTTATTTCGTCATTCGTCATTTTTACGCTTCCCATCAGCCGTTTCGACGCCGGCACCTTTGGCTGGCTGCGCGCCGCTGACCGTGATCGTGCTATTGGAATTTTCGGCCGACTTCTTGAGCGTGGAGATGACCTGATCCAATGAAACCTCGCGGACACCGGTCTGCTGTTGCTCCAACCGTTTTCGATTGGCGACGTACGTCTGCGCGGCCATTTTGAGGAATTGGCCGCGGCGGATTTCGGGGATGCCTTCCATTTTGGTGGCAAGTTGCTCGATCCAACCCGGTTGTTGATACATGGCGACGTTCATCATCGCGACCCACAAGCTGACTTCGCGGAAGTTGCGATCGGCCATCGCATGACTGACGGGCGAAATCAACTTGGCGGTGATGTCCACCGGTTGCGAAGGAAACGATACGAACAGATCCAAAGCATGTGTCACAACGATCTGGCCGTCGTCTCCTTTGCGAAACGTGGGCTGTAGATGCAACAGGGCTCGCGCCTTGATCGGCTTGGGCAAAATCGGGCTTTTGAACGAGCCTTCACACAACACCAGATGCCGTTCGGGCGAAGCATGCAATACCTCAATGGTCCCGGTCGAGCCGTCGTGTGAATCCGCTTCGTAGCTCGTCGGGCCGATCTGCCACAGTTCGAACGTCGAGATTTCCATCACGCGCCACAGGCTGACGGCCACATCGGGATGTGCGATAAAAAACTGATACGTTTCCGGTTCCGACAAAATGCTGAGTGTCGGCATGTGGCGAAACAGGCTCACGTTTTTGAGAATCTCATCGATCTTCGGCCGAAATTCGGCAGTGACCTGATCGACCGGAACCTCGGCCAACGCTTTTTTGCGAGTCGCTGCCGTCGAGCTTCCGGCTGAAACGACTTCGACTTTGAGTGCCGGGTTCGGCTCGGCGGTCATTCCAACGCTGTTTCCACTGAAGAAACAGACAGCCAGAATCCCGACATGAATGCATCGAATTCTTCCCAGCCCATTCCGTGGCGGCATGCTTGAATCTTCCTTATTCAATCCTGCGAACCTGCCTGGATTACCCAACTTAAGGCAAACGCAGCGTATTTGAAGTGAGACAACCCTCAAGATCGGCAAGGTCTTCCCAGCTTCCACACTTCGAGACTGAGTTGGGGGTGCGAATTTCAGAGATTGCCGTTGAATGCTTGGGAAGCGGCGAAGGGTTCGCTGCAAAAAATGAAAATACGCACGCCCGAACCCGAACGGCCTCAATGACTTTACGGATCATTCAGGTTCGACGAAGTCATTCGTTGGTACCGGTCGTAGCAGTCGACGTCGTGGCGACGATTGTGTGCGGGATGCCAGGAACTCGGCCTGTAATGCGTCGGCCTAGATTTGTCGCGCGGAGCGATGATCCGGTCCGATACGTCAGCGTGAGAAACTGACAGTTCGATTCATTCCGAACGACTGACGTCTTGGGGACGAACGGAGTCTCCGCTACTCGCGGCCTTCAGAGAGGCATCATCGTGCGCATCCGATCTTGGTTGAAGAACTGGCCCCGGCGTCGCAAGCTGTCCACGGTGTCCTCGATTGTCATCCCGGTGCAGACCGAGCTCTTGGAGACTCGCTCACTGTTGTCAGCGTCGGCGCTGGTGATCGGAGCGGAACTGAACATCACCCTGACGACGAATGAAAACGTTCGCGTCAGTGCGATTGGTGGCAACGTTGTTGTGGAAACTTCGGTGGGCAGTGGGTTCTTGAAACCTCTGGCCAACTTCGGCAGCGTTCCGGCCAACTCGATTCAGTCGATCATCGTCACGGGTGGTGACGAAGAGAACACGATCGACCTGAGCCTTGTCGCTGCGGCGGACTACACCAGCTTGGCCAGCATCAGCGTCAACGCAGGGAACGGCGATGACTCGATTCTCGGCAGCAACGATTTCGCCGACAGCCTGATCGGTGGCGACGGCAACGACACGCTCGATGGCCAAGGAGCCGACGACACGCTCGACGGCACCAACGGCAACGATCTGATTCGCGGCGGAGCGGGGAACGACAGCGTCCTGGGCGGAGACGGGAACGATAGTGTTCAAACTGGGACTGGCAATGACACCGTCCTGGCGGGCAACGGCCAGGACACCGTTGACCTGGGGGACGGCAACGACAGCGTCTCCGGCGAAAACGGCGAGGATGTGTTGTCGGGCGGTCTCGGCAACGACACGCTCAACGGCGACGGCGGCAACGACACCGTCAACGGAAATGATGGTAATGATTCGATCCTGGGCGGCGAGTTCGCCGACAGTCTGCTCGGCGGTGACGGGAACGACACGATCGACGGGCAAGCGGGAGCAGATATCATCAATGGACAGTTGGGGGATGACAGTCTCATAGGAGGTTCGGGGAATGACAGTTTGAACGGCGGGGATGGCAATGACTTCGAGAATGGTTCCGGCGGGAATGATTCGTTGTTTGGGGACTTGGGAACGGATTCACTGCTTGGCGGTAGTGGCAACGACGTGCTGGATGGACAGGAAGGCAACGACACTATCCTTGGACAAAGTGGCGATGATTCGATGTTCGGCGGTTCCGGCGCGGACAGAATGGTTGGTGGCGATGGCAACGATCTTGGGGTAAGCGGCCAGCCTCAAATCGCGATCAACGACGTCAGCACGGTGGAAGGGAACACCGGTATGACGACTTTGCGATTCACGCTGGCGCTCTCATCCAGTGCGGTCTCTCCGGTCACTTTAAATTTCACCACCAGTGACGGGTCGGCAACTTCTCCGGCGGACTACGCGGCGGCCCAAGGCACGTTGACGTTCGCACCGGGGACGACCGTGCAAACTATCACGATCAACGTGGTGGCCGATAATGTCCTGGAAAACGACGAGACATTCTTCATCACCCTCTCGAATGTGGTCGGCGCAGATGTCACTGATGGCGTGGGGCAAGGGGATATTCTCAATGACGATACCGCGACGGTGAACCAGGTTCTGTATGCGATCGACTCTG
>JAYVSP010000234.1:0-3328 GCA_043775215.1 Planctomyces sp.
ACCCGAATTCGTAGTCTTGACGACGCACTAGGCACCCGTATCGACAAAGATCATCGGGCACCCTGTTCCCCGTAAAGAATTTTGTCGTGATCGCGGCCCGTTAACGGATCACCGCCAGCGGTCGGCAGCGCTTGCCTCGGTGGGGTCATCACGTTGGTCGTCGCTTCGTTTGAGCGGCAAGCAGTTCCGCGGCCCAGTCGCTTTCAGGCGGAGACAGCGGTGGTTCGAGCGTCTCGGAGTAGTCGATGTCCTCCGAATAGCGTCCCTTGTCATAGATCTGATCGATCAGCGGCTGCAATTCGAGCACCACGTCTTGATCGGTCGGCCGTAGCGGGATTGGAATGGCCGGCAAGCGTTGAGTCAGTGGTAATCGAAACGCCCATCCGTGGTCTCGGTCATTCCCGCGGCTCAACCAGGCTTGATAGATCGTGCGGAATCGGTTTTGGACCAGGCCAATCGGCATGATCAGCGACCGATCGCCGCCGCGAGTCAGATCGATCTGCACCAAATTGACTCCGCCATCGCGGCATTCCTGCTGCTTTTGTTGATACTTCATAAGGCCGTCTCCGGGCTGCTTGTTCGTCGGGCTGACAAACTCAATCACCGTGATGACTCGGCCGCCGGTTCGGACGTCGCGAATCTCCAAGTAACGCTGTTTGATCTCGCGTTGCTTGAGCAGCACACAGACCGATTCGGCCAGACCAACGGCCGTCCCGCCAGCTTCGAGCGACGGCTCGGCCAGCCCGCGTTCAAAGACCGACACGTCCGGGTAAATGCCTCGCAGGTCTTCGTCCTCCGTCGCGACGATCGCACGTTCCTCCGACCGGGCCAACAGGCCGGGAGGCAATCGCTGATTGAGAGCATCCCGCGCGTAAATGTTGAGCGACGAATGCACGTCGAGCCAACGTGACTCCAGGTACGGGTCCATGCCGGGAAACGGGCTTTTCATGACGCGGCCTCCGAAAAACTGTTCGAGACTGGCTGGCAGTGTAACTCAATGACGCCCACGATGCGGCCTCTGTTTCCGCGGCCCCATCACAATGAGCCGCGAGGCGTTCGGGAACCTGAGCGTGCTCGCGGAAAATCTCGCGCACCATGCAGCCCACTTCACAGAGCCGGTTCAGATCGAACGCGGAGAATCGAATCTGGACCGCGCGCGGGTTATCGAACTCAGCCTTCGTCTTGAAATCCACACGCAGTCGCTGAGCCAACGGTTCCAGCCGCTGAATGCTTGCGGACCCTCAAAAAACGCGTTCGTCCCGGTGATCAGCAGGGAGAGTCCGGGAAACCGCCCCGAATAAATGTCGTCGATCAATTGCCGGAGCGCGTTCAAACTCTTGTCGCGCACATCGCTCCGCATGCGCTGAATCGTTTCCACTTCGTCCAGAACCACCAGCAACCTCGGATGTCCCGAATCTCGCAACACGGTCAGGACACCTTGCAGAAAACTCAAAGCCCCGAATTGGTCGATTTCCCCTTTCACTCCCGCAACACGTCGAGCCGCCGCCGTGACATCCGGCTGGTCGGCCAACCAAGCGAGGATGCGGTCCGCGCTGGACCGATCACCGCTTCCAACAACCCATCCGGATTGCCCACGATGGCGGACAAGCCGATACGTTGTAGTTCCTGCCAGCCAGTCGCGTGATCGGTTCCAAGACCGACATCAAATGGTGTCGGAATTGCGGTGGCTGGGATAGAGTTTGCAAGCCGCCTCACACCGCTCCGAGATTTTCGACATGGACGCTCCTAACCAACCCAGTCTGAAACAAACATCCGGCACGTCTTCTTCCGGCTCCGATCAGCCGAGCGAGGGAGCGAAGTCGTCTGCGGACACCGACGCCCGCACGTTCATTCACAAGACGCAGTCGAGCGCTCCGCCACTGGTCGCTGAGCCAACTCCGGGGAGCGTCAGCACCGTCGATGTCGGGTCGAAGCTCGGCCCGTATGAGTTGGTTCGCAAGCTCGGTCAAGGTGGCATGGGAGCCGTGTTTGAGGTTCGGCATGTCAAGTTGAAGAAGACGTTTGCGTTGAAGGTGCTGCCGCCGGGTTTTGCCGCGAATGCCGCCGGGTTGTCGCGGTTTGAACGCGAGATGGAGGCGGTCGGTTCGCTCGATCATCCCAACATTGTCAAAGCGACCAACGCCGATGTCTGGAACGGGACGCATTACCTCGTGATGGACTACGTCGAGGGGATGGACCTCTCGGTGCGTGTGAAAACGGGCGGGACGTTGTCGGTGCCGGACGCTTGCGACGTGATTCGTCAGGCCGCGTTAGGATTGGCACACGCTCACGAGCATGGCCTCGTGCATCGCGACATCAAGCCGTCGAACTTGTTCGTGGCTCGTAGCTCAGGCGGCTCGCCTGAGTCCGACATCGGCACCATCAAGCTGCTCGATCTGGGCCTGGCGCGGCTGGAGCAGGACGAGGCACCCGGCGGCGGGTTGACCACATCGGGGCAGGTGTTGGGGACTCCCGACTACATGGCTCCCGAGCAGTGGGACGACACGCACTCGGCCGATGCGCGAGCCGACTTGTATTCGCTCGGATGCACGTTGTTCTTCGTGCTGACGGGGAAAGCTCCGTTCGCGGAAGAGGGAGCCAAGCCCTCGGTGATGCGGTTGATGCGAGCCCACAACGATGCGCCGATCCCCGATCTGCTCGCCATGCGACCGGATGTCCCCGCCGAGCTGAACGCGATCTACCGCCGCCTGCTCGCCAAGAAGCCGGAAGACCGTTTCCAAACCGCCGTCGAAGTCGCGAAAGCGCTGGAGCCGTTCAAAGTGGCCGTCATCGCTCCGCGTGACGAGCCTTCCACACCCAGCGTCAACCGCGCGACCGACGGTTCCACCCCAACAGACATCGAGCCGTCAGGCTCGTCACGCGGAGCGATGACGGCCACATTGAGCGCCCCCGCGCTGCGTAGCGGAAGTCGTGAGACTTCCGATCTCGGCGCAGAAGAAGACGAACGCGACCGAACTCTCACGAGCCCGGCGACGAATGGCGTCGACACCAAGCGAAGGCTATTGATCGGAGCGGCATTCTTCGGCGTCGTGGTGCTGTTCGGCATCGTCATCAAGATCACGATGAAGGATGGCAGCACGCTCGAAATCACCGTCCCCGCCGACGTGAAAAAAGTCGAGATCACCAACTCCGAAATCGAAAATCAAAAATCAAAAATCGAAAATCCCGTTGGCTGGCACGGCTGGCCCGCCGATGCTCCGGCAGCGGCGATTGCTCCGTTCGATGCCGAGCAGGCGAAGGAGCATCAACGCGCGTGGGCCGAGTACTTGAAGCTGCCGGTCGAATACACCAACAGCCTCGACATGAA
>JAYVSP010000235.1:0-11538 GCA_043775215.1 Planctomyces sp.
GCTCGCGAAAAAACGAAAAAATAAAATCCAAACATCAGCCGCTTCCGATGCGAACCAAATTACGTACTTTTTCTGATTCGTTCACAAGCTCGGTGCGTCACTCACTTCGAGCGTCAGCCTCGGTCATACTGATACAAGGCTCGCAAGCAACTCATCGAAGTCGAATGCGAGCGACGGGTCGAGTAGGCAAGTTTTGTCGCTGACTTTGTCGGTGCCCGATGCCGCCGAACCGGGATTGATGACGTCCATTCCCAGTCCGCCCTTGAGCTTGTCCTTACCGGCATCGCCGAGCAACCAGTCGAGACCCGCTCCGCCGTCCAAGGCATCGTTGCCGCCCGACCCGGTCAAGACGTCATCGCCCGCCCCGCCGAAGAGCTTGTCGTTTCCATTTCCGCCGCGCAACGAATCGTTGCCGTCATTGCCTTGCAGATTGTCCTTTCCGTCTCCGCCGTCGAGTACGTCGTCGCCACCGCCGCCGACAAGTTTGTCATTGCCAGCGTCACCCAAGAGGACGTCGTCACCTTCGCCGCCGTCAAGTTTATCGTTGCCCTCTTCGCCGTCGAGCAAGTCGTCGCCACCGCCGCCGATAAGTTTGTCGTTTCCGGCGTCGCCCCAGAGGACGTCGTCCCCTTCGCCGCCGTTGATCGAATCGGCCCCCGCTCCGCCATCGAGCAAGTCAGCTCCGCCGGCACCGAAGCACGTATCGTTGCCATCTCCGCCGCTGAACCAGACGTCGAGGCTGACTGCCCTTGCGTCAAACTTGTCATTGCCACCGTTCCCGTTGAATGCGATGGTGCCCGCGAATGTGTTCAACGACTGATCCAACGTCAGACGGTCAGCAAAGGCAGTCCCCTCAAATTGAATCAGTCCAATGTCGTTCAATGTGGTTGGGGCTACAGCGTCGGGCGAATCTTGCGAAACTCCGACATGCAACTGCCCGCCGCCGATGAACGCCTGAAAGCTGCCGCCTTGAGTGGGAAGTGAGAGCACGACGATCGTGGCGAAGTCGGTCACACTAACACTGATATCCTGAGTGACGGCGTTCGTTGCGTCGCTCACAGCGACTCGGACTTCGTAGACGTTGTCGTGATCGGAGTCGTTGGGATTCTCAAAATCGGGGGGCAACTCGAAGTACAACTCGCCAGTCGTCGAGCTGATGCTGAACATCGTCTGATCCGATCCACCGATTAGCGAATATGTTAAAATGTCGTTTTCTGGATCGCTCGCAATCACTGACAGCACCGCTAGCGTGTTCTCTGTCACACTCGCTGCATTCGCGGATGTAAATGTTGGTGGTGGGTCCAGGTAGCTCTTGAATCTCGCCAACCCGCCGCTGCCCACAACAATGATCTTGCCGTCTGACTGCACTACCACGCCAGTGGGATTGGGAGTAACCAGTTTCCCGTCCCCATCGAACGATGTGTCCAACGTCCCGTCTGTATTGTAGCGGGCCAATTCGCTGTTGCCTCCGTAGGCGAGAATCTTGCCGTCCGCCTGCATCGCTACCTGGTAATAATATGCGATGTTCAAAGTAAGGTTGCCGTCCCCATCGAACGACGTGTCCAGCGAACCGTTACTGTTGTAACGGACTAGGATGGCATGATTTCCGCCTGTTCCTACGACGACAATCTTGCCATCCGCCTGGATTGCCTCGCTGTCGGCAAGTTCGTAGTCCGCCCCGAAATCGGTTGTCACCTTTCCGTCACCATCGAACGAGGTGTCGAAGCTGCCGTCAGTGTTGTAGCGGGCCACTGCAAAATCGACGATGTTATCGTCGTTAGTGGTGGCGGATCCCGCGACGACGATCTTGCCATCCTCCTGGATCGCCACACTGGTGCCGCGAATATTATTCGTCAACATGCCATCGCCATCGAACGAACTGTCCAAGCTCCCATCCACGTTGAGCCGAGACAAAGTCGGACTCCCCGCAACAACAATTTTGCCATCAGCCTGTACCGCCGCGCTCTCTGCTCGGCCAGACCCACTGAAGCCCCTTTTTCCCAGTGATCCGTCACTGTTGTAGCGAACTAACACGGAGGTTTCGTAGATCCCCTGCATTTTGATTCCCACTACGAAAATCTTGCCGTCCGGCTGTATCTCCACGCTCTTTGCGTATTCGTTTGCCCCAAGATCGGTCGTTACTATTCCGTCCCCGAAAGTGCCGAACGACCTGTCCAGTGTCCCGTCGCTGTTGTAACGGGCCAATGCGATATCATCGTCCTGGCCGATGGAGGTATTCCCGACGACGACGATCTTGCCATCCGCCTGCAATGCCATGCCGGTGGCATTAGCATACGTTCCGAAAAAAGTCGTAACTTTGCCTTCGACGCCAAAGCTCCGATCAATGTCGCCAGCGGAGAGCAAGCAACGATCTTCAAGAGATTCTGTAGCGGCCAACACCGGTCACGACGCTCGGCGAATTGCAGACGAGCGGCTTGGGCGCGGTAGCGGTGCGATACGTGATTGGATCAGCTTGGTCAATCGCATGGCGAATCTCTTCCTTGAGAGCCGACGAGTTCAGCGGCCATCGTGACCGCGCGCCGCAATGTGGCACAGAACTCTGAACGACGAAACATCAGCTTTCGGTCGGCGGATGATTTCGGCAAAGATTGCCGCAACATCCGCGGACGCGACAACGAATTGTCGTTGCGGTTGCCGTTCTCTGGTCTCGCTGGGAAAATGCCCCGCGAACGGGCGTCACGCGCCGACGGGTGACGTGTCCTTTGGGGCAAGCGGCGGAGCGTTCCCTACTTCGCTCTGCCGGCTTGCCAGCCCGTGAAGTAGGGGAAGCGGTGATGGATGCCGAAACACGGCTGAGCATCGAAAATCTTCGACGAGAAGTTCTGCGCGACCGCCGCCGTTTTGATGCAAAATCACTGGGGCTGCTGTTTCTCTGGCAACCACTGACACTTCCTCATCGGTTTCAGCAATTGATTTGGCAAGATGACCAACGCCTTGCTGTTGCGGGTCTTGAACCTGGTTGGTTTCCGCCCGGCGAGTGGTTGTGTTCGATGTACTCGCCGCTTGATGTTGGTGGCGAGATTGCGTGGTGGAACGTCTATTTCGACGGCGTCAGTTACCGTGAGGTATTCCCGAAGTTCGCAGAGCACGCCCGCGAAATTTCAGCGCTGCTTGAGGATTTGGGATGGACCGGCTCATTGCCAATCTGTCCCGAAGCAAGATTTGTCGAAGCGCTGTTTGAACGCAGTCGAAACTCGAACACACTTGTTTGGGAAGAGAATGAGCAACCAGGACATCCAGAAACGAAAAGCCACATCGCAAGGTTGAAAGACGTCTACAACAACACCGAGTGCTTTTTGGGTGAGCTTCTCGAATCGTTTGGTCCGGTGGAGTCACTGCTCACATTGCCTCCGGCTCCGAAGATGGAAGCGGAGTTCCTGATCCATGACCCGGGCGAGCACTACGTGATCTGCGGTTTTGGTGAAGAATTGACGCTTCAAAAGTCGGAAGGCGTCGAGAGGCTGGTAGCAGTCGTCACGTCACCCGACCAGCGGCTGCCGATTTTGGATCTGTACCAAATTGGCGCGGGTCGTCGAGTCAGGGGTCGCAGTAAGTCACGCGACGAAGAACAGATTGACCAGAACGGCGACGGGATTTCCGAAAGGAAGTTGTTGGTCGATGTGACCGACGATTCGCGGTTCGATGACGATACACCGGACGCCGTTTGGGAGCGGGTTCGCGGGCTGATTGAGGAACGAGACCTCGCCCGAAAGACCGGGGACGAGGAAGAGGCTCAGAAGATCACGAAAGTTCTTGACACCCTTTATCTGTCCGAAAAGAAGCTTGTGAAGAATGCGCGGGACAGCGTCCGAAACACGATCAACACAACAATCGAACGGATCGACGAGAACCGATTTCCGAACCTGCGGAAACACTTTCAACGCAGCCTTGATCTCAGTGACGACAAGAAAGACTACGTCTTTGCGCCGGCCGGATTGGACATCGTTTGGAATATTTCCAAACGCTAGCCGCAAAATCGCACCGCTAACCGTGGAATAGCGTGGTGTCCTGCGAGTGGCAGTGAAGGCCAATCGGTCACATCGACCGACGCCGCGTGCCGCCAAGTTCGCAGGGAGTATGTCATGTTGTCCGCCGTTGTCTCTGAACCCGCCGCACTGCTCACCGTGCGGCAAGTGGCTGCGATGCTGGGCTGTTCGTCGCGCCACATCTATCGGCTTGCAGATCGTGGTGCCATGCCTCGTCCAACGAAGCTGGGGGACGTTCTCGTTCGTTGGAATCGAGCTGAAATCGAATCGTGGTTGCACGACGGCTGCAAGCCGATCCGTGCCGCTGGGAAGGCGGTGCGACCATGACGCCGGATGAAGGCCGCGAACGCGGCGAAGTAAAAGCCAAACGCGGGATCAAGCGTGCGGCCTATGGTCGGGAGTGGGACATCCAACGCGACGAACTGCGTTTGCTCGAAACGATGCTGCGGACTCCCGATGGCAGCATTACTACGGACGACGTCGTCGATGACCTCGCCAAGCGGTTTGACGACGGCGGGAGTTGGCGAGCGAACATCGTAAAGCGTCCGCAAGCGGCCGGCATCATCGCGACGGACGGTGTGACCAAATCGGCTCGGCCGAGCCGGCACGCGGGCTACACGACGCGATGGAAGATCGCAGACACGTCGGCCGCGGAACGCCGCTGCGAGAAACTCCGAGAGTTCTTTCGCTCGAATCCGAATCGACCACCCGGCGATTCAGAAAAGGCGAACGGCTCGGTGGAGAAACCCACCGAGCCGCCCATCGACTTCCAAATCTGATTCTCTTGTCGCTGTACCCGGTGTTGCGTGCCAGCGCTCACCGGGTCTCTCCCTCACTTTGCGAGGCAAGATCATGGTATCCAAAGATCCGTTTGCGGTCGATGTACTGTCGGCCGCATTGCGATACGCCGCGCTGGGTTGGTCGGTCATCCCGATCGTGGCTCGAAAGAAGACTCCCGCGTTGAAGAGTTGGAAGCCATTCCAAACGAATCGAGCGGATGAGCAACAACTCCGTGATTGGTTCGACAAGCGCGATGACCTGGGACTGGCCGTCGTGCTCGGCGCAGTGTCCGGCGGGCTGACATGCAGAGACTTCGATGATGAGGCCGCGTACCACGCTTGGAAAGCTCAGTATCCCGAACTGGCGAAGACGTTGCCGACGGCGAAAAGCGGTCGCGGGTATCACGTCTACTTCATCGCGGACCTGGACCGAACCGTGACGTTCGGCGATGGGGAACTGCGAAGCAATGGTGCGATCGTGGTGCTGCCGCCAAGTCGGCATCCTTCAGGCGTCCGATACCGTTGGATCATCCCGCCGACTGATTCGATTCGGCAGCTCGATTTTCGGCAGTTCTGGGCTACGGAACCTACAGAGAGACAGAGCCATAAAATGGCTTCTGTGTCTCCGTCTCTCTGTCTCTCTGTAGGTAACGGCTCATGGGACGCTGCGATTGCTCGGTGTCTGCCCACGAAGGAACGGGAACGCAACGGCAAGGACTTCGAATTGGCTCAGTGGTTGAAAGCCGATCCAAGATTGAAAGACGCCGGCACAACGGTTCTGGAACCCATCGTGAGACAGTGGCACGAAAGAGCGTCGCCCTTCATTGGCACGAAACCGTTCTCGGAAACGATGGCCGACTTTGCACACGCATGGGAAAGCGTGAAGTTTCCCAAAGGTGTCGATGTTGTCCAAACCGCCTGGGCGAATGTGAAGGCGGGAACTTGGCCGACCGAGGCGGAACGCTACGACAGTGAGCGAATGCGATGGCTTCTGGCTCTCTGTCTGGAACTACAGCGGATCAATGGGCCGGGACGGAATTTCTTTTTGTCCTGCCGCTCGGCAGCATCCGCGCTCGACTGCGATCACACGGACGTTGCCAAGTGGCTCAAGCAATTCACCCGCGATGGTTTGCTGAAGGTTTTTCCGCAAGACGGTCTTCGAGCAGCTCACCGCTACAGGTATCTCGGACCGAGCTGGAAAGAGGTTAGCCAAGCGCCGCCCCGCCTGCCGTCTGGCTCTTGCAAATAGAATCTCCGCTCTACGCGCACGCGCGCGAGAGTTTCTGATGACTTCCAATCGAATGCCGAATCTGAGATAAAAATCGCATCATGCCCAAGCCGAAAAAGACACAACCGCCGACGATGTCCGACGTGCTCCGCCAAACGATTCGCGAATCGGGAATCCCGTTGCTCACACTGGCCGACGCGACCGGGGTGCAACGTGCCTCGATTGGCCGATTCCTCAACGAGTCGCAAAGCTTGCGGCTCGACTGCGCGGACAAGCTGGCAACTCATTTCGGTTTGGTGCTCGTCAAACAAGGGGTCGAGTGATGGGAACCGTCTTTCGCAAACAAACAACGCGACCGCTGCCGGTTGGTGCCGAACTCTTCACGAAGAGCGGGAAACGGTTCGCTCGTTGGAAGGCCGGTAAGCGGACCCGCACGGCGAAGCTGACGACCGGGCGCGATGGCTCGGATCGGATCGTCACGGAGTCGCCGACGTGGCTGGCGAAGTTTCGGGACGGGCAAGGTTTTGTTTGCGAAGTCTCGACCGGCTGCAAAGACGAGACGGCGGCGCGGGCAGTGCTCGGCGAATTGGAGAAGCGGGCGGAGAAGGTGCGGGCCGGCATCATCACGAAATCCGAAAACGCGATGACCGCGCACCAGCACACTCCGTTGACCGAGCACGTTGCCGATTTCGTCGCGGCCATGCGCGTGGCGGGACGAGCGGAGTGTCATGTCACCGGAACCGAACGGTTGATTCAACGAGTCATCGACGAAGCGGGACTGCGCCGGTTGTCGGATATCCAGGCCGGAGCGGTCGAACGCTGGCTCGCTCAACAAACTCTGCCGCAAAAGGACAAGGCGACGATGGGAGCACGGACTCGCAACAGTTATCTCGTCGCGCTGCGGACGTTCTGCAACTGGTGCGTCGAACGTGACCGGCTGCCGTTCAATCCGCTGGCGAAGTTGGAGAAGGCCGACGAACGCTCTGACCGTCGCCGACAACGCCGAGCGTTGACCGAGGCGGAGTTGTCCCGGTTGCTGATCGTCGCTCGCCTGCGCCCGCTGGCTGAGTACGGCCGGGAAACGATGCCCAAGCCCAACGACCCGACCAAGACGCCGCAGAAGCGTCGCCGGACGTCGTGGACGTACAAGCCGCTGACGTTCGACGCACTCCCCGCCGCGGTCGAACGTGCCCGCGAACGATTGCAGGACAGCCCGGATTTCATCGCTCAACAGGAACGGCTCGGCCAAGAGCGAACGCTGATTTACAAGCTGGCGGTGACGACCGGACTGCGCAAGAGCGAACTCGCTTCGCTGACGGTCGGGCAACTCGACCTCGACGACGTTTGCCCACACGTCCGGTTGAACGCGGCGGACGAAAAGAATCGCCAAGGGAATTCGATCCCGCTGCGCCAAGACGTCGCCGACGAACTGCGAGAGTGGGTGTCGAACATCGGGGCCGACTGCGGCTATCAACGCGACGTGCTGCCGATGCCGGGCCGGGCGGACTCTTACAAGCTGGCGGCATCGAAGTTGTTCAACGTGCCCGATGACCTGTCCAAAGTCTTTGATCGTGACCGAGCCGTCGCGGGAATCGTCAAACGCGACGACCGATGCCGCACGGTGGACGTTCACGCCTTGCGGCACACGTTCGGCACGATGCTGAGCAAAGCCGGAATCTCACCGAGAGTCGCCCAAGCGGCGATGCGACATTCGAGCCTCGACCTGACGATGAATGTCTACACGGACCCGCGCTTGCTGGACGTGCAAGGCGCGATCGAATCGCTGCCTGAGATTTCCGTGACCAACGACCCGACCGAGAATCGTCAACGCATCGCGGCCGGTGCCGAGAATTTGGTTGCACCACCGGTTGCACCAACTTCTGACTTTTCTGGTGTTTCGCAGTCAACTCCTGTCACCTTGTCGGCCAATGTGTCTGAAATGCGCGAAGTGCCAGAAATGCAGAAAACTCCGGGAAAAACCACGTTTTCCCGGAGTTTGTCGCAGTACGCCCGGAGGGAGTCGAACCCCCAACCTTCGGATCCGAAGTCCGACGCTCTATCCAATTGAGCTACGGGCGCTCGTAGTTTGGCAAAAAACTTAGCTCGCAAGCGCGGGCAAGGTACTTCAAGAGCACGCATCCCGCAATCTGTGGCACAACTTGTCGTCGCTGTTTTTGTGAGATTTCAGGCCTCACTCAAACGGAGCGATTGAAATCTCACGAATTTAGCGACGACGTCAATCGCAAGGCGGGTGAAATATCGTCGATTCGTCACTTGGCCTCGGTCACCTTGATGGTGACCGGGCGGCTGGCGATGGAGACCAGTGTGTTGGGACGGTCTTTTGCGTTCGGATCTTTGTGGAATGGCACTTGAGCTTGGCCGAGCACCGACAGCGTGTATTCGCCGGGACGAGTTCCCGCTTGCACGGTGATGCGCACCGTCACGTCATTCGTGTTGGCTGCGATCGTGCCATTTGGCATTTGGAAATTGCCCTTAAACGAGAGTGGGATGACGTTGATCGCGTTCGTAAACTCTGGCCAGTAGCGCTGGGCTTGCAGCTTGAGTTCCACCGTCTTGCCGCCCTGGACGTCGATCTGATTCGGGATAAGTTCGAGTGCATACGGAGCACGTTCGCGCACGGCGAGCAGTTGCTCTCGCGTCGGCCGGCTACTGTTGAGGTTTGCTTGATTCCAGACTCGCGTGTACGGCCGGACTTCGCGGCGGAGCGTTGTCTCACCAACTTTTGCAGTGGCAATCAGTTTGATCGGACCGTTGAAGTCGGCAGCGCTCTCATCGGACCACAGCACGAAAGTCGCTCGCTGGTCGTCGGTCGTGGTCGGCGTGGCGTGAACGCCAGGAGGCAAGCCTTCGGCGGTGATCGTGTACGAGCCGCTGTGCCCGTCGCGAAAATGAGTCACGATGTCGAGATACGCTGTCGAACCCTTCCACAACGTGAGATTGCCAGGGCCGGGATTTTGACTGTGAATCGCGGCTACGAAGAGATCCGGCTGCGGCTTTCGCAATGCGAGGGCGTATTGGTAGCGCGGTCCGCCGCGTCCATAACGCTCCTGCACGAGGATGCGATACTTGTGATCTTTGTTGAGTGACAACATGCCGACGGGGTCTCGCAAGTGGCCATCGAAGGCTTGTTGCCGGTGACCGAAGTCGTCGAACTCGCCGACGCGGTTCCGCTTCTCGTCAAAGGCGACGACGACCGGATCGGCTCGGCCGCTGATCCGTTCGGAATACACCTCGACGGTGTACTGACCGTTCTCTGGGACGGTGACTTCAAACCAATCGGCATCGCGCGGCTGATCGAACCGGCCGCAGACAATCGCGGGCAGCGAGATCAGTTGAGGTTTGTCGAAGTCATTGTTCGGTTCGGCTTCGATTGTTACCGGCTGATTGACGACGAGCATGCGGTGCGCCGTGAGCGACGCTCCCACGCCGGGCAGTTCCGGCCGCACTTGAAACCCGGTGAGCGTGCAGGTTCCGGCCGTCGGAAGGAACGCATGATCGGTCGGATGTTCCAGAAAGCGATACTCGCCGAGCTCCAGAAGGTCCGCCGGTGCAGTTACGGGCAATATGATCTCGTCGAGCGGCGCCTCATGAATCTGCGCCGCCGACTTCTTCGATCCACTGCCGAGATTGCGGCCGAGCACCGTCAACGTCGTCGATTGACCAGAGGTGATCGCTCGTGGAAACACGTTCTCGACATGTGGCCGATCCGAAATGACGAGCCGATACGGTGCACCGCCATTGAACGTCAGATCGTGAAACTTCACGAAGTAATCGCCGTCTTCCGGCGCGACGAAATCGAGGAACGGGTCGGCCCCGAAGTAATCGCTGTTCGAGGCCAGCAACTTGCCTGCGGAGTTGCTCAGCGTGAGCGTTCCGTCCAGCGTCGAGTCCAATCGCGTGGCCAGACAATCGACGATCACTCGCTGCCCGCGTTTCGCCGCGAATCGATACCAGTCCTCGCCGTTTTGGTCGCTCATTCCATTGATCGCCGAATTCACTGCAACCGCCTGCGCCTCAGCCGCCTCGTTATTCGACTCCTTCTCTTCAACGTCGGTCAGTCCGTGTGAGACTTGAAACAGCCGCGGATTGCTCACGCCGAACCGACCCACCAACCGCACATCATACGTTCCCGCCGGCACATCCGCGGCGATACTGACTTTGAAAAACCGCTCCTTGACGAACTCCGCTTTCAGTCCCGGATGATCGAAGAGCAATGACTTCACGTCTTCGATCTCGCCGCCAAGAACTTCGACTTCCATCGTCGAACTCGCCGCCGCTCCAATCGGGCTGAGGCGATCAAAGCGGATGAGTGGCAGTTCGGCCCGTGTCGGCTCCGTCCACATAACCAGCGACACAATCAGTACCAGCCAGAGTAGGCTGAACGAACGGTTCTTTCGCACAGAGTCACCTCGCGATTCAAACTTTGCCTCTTTTGGTTTTGTTGCACGATTGCAATGAACCTGTGCCAGTCGGTCACGTTGGAAGAGGTGGATTTGCCGCGACGCGCCATGCTCACAATTTCCGATCACGGCTGCTCACTCACTGATGCGACTGGCGGGCGGGAGATTTCGCCTGTTTCAGGACTAACAGTTGATGTCGTGAACTTGTTTGACCAGATCGGGTAAGTTGGAGAGCGGAATTGTCGGATACTTTCTCAAGAACCCAGGGATCTCCGATGACGGGATTCCGTCGTAAACGACGAAGATCGGCTTTTCCAGCCCCATCGCGGCTCCCACCTCGAATGCCACGTATTCAGAGTGCAACGTTGAACGCGTCAAAAGGACCACCATTGCGCAACTTTCAAACAATGCGTTTCGGATGGTTGCCTCGTTGCCGTCCCCCAACTGAAACTCGGTTGATGTCGCAAATACGTTCATACCGCGATCACCGAAAGCACGGCGGACGAGTGTTGCAACGCCAACATCGTGTACGCCATGAAACAAAAACACTTCACCGGATGGAGCAGCAACTTGCATCATGATTTCGTCATCCGTTCTTGGAGATTGAGCAAGTAATCATCCAACTCGTGAAGATGATACCCACGCTTGTTGCGAAGGGTATTCGGAATCGTCTCCGGTTCGAGATGGTAAAAGAGGGGAACCATTCGACATTCGCAGTACCACGCGGCTCCAATTTCGATCAGCACCCATTCGCGGCCAACCGAGGCTGGAGTCAATAGGACGAGGAATTCATCACAGCCCTGTATAGCCATGCGAATTTCATCGGGAATGTCGTCGCCACCATCAATGTCGCGGTCGTCTCGCCAGACATGCACATTTCCAAGTGATTCGATTTTCTCGCACAGCACCTTTGCAATCCACTTGTCATCGGTGGCGTGGCTCAAAAAGACCTCGAAACGTCTCTGTGTCTTAGGCACCTCGGACTCCTGCATTCGACTTCGCGCATCACACTAATTCCAGAATCGGCTCGCCTTCGTTGAGGATCGGCAGCGGTCGTTTGGCCTGATCGAAGAAGACGTGGTGGTGGTCGATGTCGAGCACCT
>JAYVSP010000236.1:0-5320 GCA_043775215.1 Planctomyces sp.
GGTGAACCATCTTGATGATGTCGGCCAGCGACGGGCTGTTGCCGACCGAGCCAGCAAACAACTGCTCGTCCGAGCGGCCTTCCAGCCATTGCAGGATCAGTCGCTTCGGCAACGTGCCGAGGCTCTTTCGGCCGACTGCTCCGGAGCGCATGATCTGCACGAAGTTACGCAGCATCTTCGGCGAGTCGATCACGCGATCGAAAATCTCCGCCATCAAGCCCGGCGACTTCACCGACAAGACCGCGCACAGCAACGCCGGCAAGTCCTTCATGAAGCCTCGCTCGCGAGCGTACAACGCAGCCCGCGCGATGAACTCCGGCTCGACACCGTTGCACAGTTCGAGCACCTTCGCGAGTTGCTCGTCGTCGCTGGCGTAGAACGTTGAGTTCAAGCAACCGGTCGCCGCGTACTGAGCCAGCGCGTGCTTGCGGCTGAACGAGTACGCCGAACCTCCCGCCTCATTCACCGCGTTCGCTTTCGGAAGCAACTTGCCGATGATGGATTGGAAGAGCGTCTTGCTGGCCATGATGCTTGGTCCTTTGTCAGTTGTCAGTTGTTTCGAGTCAGGCCTGTTGAGTGATCCGATAAAGCAGCCATCGTGCCAGTGGAATGCCGCTCAAGACGGATTCGCTGTAACTACCTGTCCTGAGTAGCTGATAAGGCGCGCAAGATGTTCGCGGAGGGGTGATTGGCGATACCGGATCGTTTGGCTGTTCTTATCCGATGAGATAGTCTCTTATTCGAAACGCGCGGAACCCTATGACAAACCCCACCGAGCTTGCCTCGGTGGAAACGGGCCTTTGCACTACGAATTCGAGAAATGCGTAGTGCAAAGGCCCGAAAACCACCGAGGCAAGCTCGGTGGGGTTTGTGTCATCTTCAACGGTGCGCGGCATATCCGTCGAGAGTCGCATGCCGACCCGTGTCTCCGAGAATCATTTCAATGGCCAAACGCAAAGCTGCTGCTGCGAAAAAACAGAACGTGGATCAGAAGTCGATCAAAGACGTCGATCAACAGGACGCTCGCGCCAAACCGCTCGTCGTCATTGGGTTGCTGGGGACGCAACTCGACGGCGGGACGAAGCCGGAGCGGTGGGAGAAGTGGCGGCCGACGGTGTCGTTGTTTCAGCACGAGGATTTTCTGGTGAGCCGGTTGGAGCTGATCTTCGATCCGAAGTTTCAGTCCCTGTGCGACACCGTGGCGGCCGACGTGAAGCAAGTCTCGCCCGAGAGCGAAGTGCGAACACATCCGGTTTCGTTCGACGACGCGTGGGACTTGGCCGAGGTCTACGGCAAGTTGCTCGACTTCGCGCGGACATTTCCGTTCAACCCGGAGGTCGAGGACTATTTGATTCACATCACGACCGGCACACACGTTGCGCAGATTTGCTTGTTCTTGTTGACCGAGTCGCATTACCTGCCTGGCCGATTGATTCAGTCGTCGCCGCCAGATCGCCGCCGACCGGATGAACCGGGCAAGTTTCAAATCATCGACCTCGACTTGTCGAAGTACGACAAGCTCGCATCACGATTCGCCAGCGAACGGCAAGAAGGAACGTCGTTTCTGAAGTCGGGCATCGAGACTCGCAGCAAAAGGTTCAACCAATTGATCGACCAGATCGAGCGCGTCGCGATTTGCTCGACTGAGCCGCTGCTGTTGATGGGACCAACCGGCGCGGGTAAGTCACAGCTTGCGCGGCGGATCTTCGAGTTGAAGAAGCAACGCCGACAACTTGCGGGCAACTTCATCGAAGTCAACTGCGCGACGCTGCGTGGCGACGCGGCCATGTCCGCGCTGTTCGGGCATGTCAAAGGTTCATTTACGGGCGCGACCGCTGACCGAGCCGGTTTGCTGCGCACGGCCGACGGCGGTTTGTTGTTTCTCGACGAGATCGGCGAACTCGGTCTCGACGAGCAAGCCATGCTGCTGCGAGCGCTCGAAGAGAAACGCTTCCTGCCCGTCGGCTCGGACCGCGAAGTGGGCAGCGACTTTCAGCTCATTGGCGGCACGAACCGCGACCTGTGGCGAGCCGTCCCAGCCGGCAGCTTTCGTGAGGACTTGCTGGCCCGCATCAACCTCTGGACGTTCGAGCTGCCCGCGCTGCGAGAGCGCACCGAGGACATCGAACCGAACGTGCGTTATGAACTCGACCAGTTCGCGAAGCGTCGCGGAGTCAGCGTCACGTTCAACAAGGAGGCTCGCGAACACTTTCTACGCTTCGCGACCAACAGCGATGCTCACTGGTCCAGCAACTTCCGAGACCTCAACGCCGCGATCACGCGCATGGCCACGCTGGCGCAAGGCGGCCGGATCACATCGGAACTAGTCGCCGAAGAAATCGCTCGGCTGACACGCGGCTGGAAGAGTCCGTCTGATCCAAATGTTGAATCGCGAGAGGATGTGTTGCGGTCGGTCTTCACGGCCGAGCAACTCGCCGCGATCGACCTCTTCGACCGATTACAGCTTGCCGCGGTGATCTCCATTTGCCAGCGCAGCCGCACGCTCTCCGAGGCTGGCCGCAAGTTGTTCAATGCTTCTCGCCAGTCCAAAAAGGTCACCAACGATGCCGATCGCTTGCGAAAGTATCTGGCGAGATTCGGGATCGATTGGCGACGGATCGAGATTCATCGCGATTCGGCGGTGCCTGACCCCGGCCGGTAAAGAACTGCCGCTCGCCGTACGTCCCGGATTTCGATGAGAGTCGGCTATACCGAAAACAACTCAGCGATCGGCTCTCCGGATTCGACGATGGGAACCGGGCGTTGTTGGCGATCGCGGACTGTTGCGTGGTGGTCGACGCCGACGACACGATAAATGCTGGCGAGCAGATCGCCAGGGCCAAGCGGACGATCTTTCGGCTCGCCGCCATTCGCCGTTGTTGAGCCGATGACTTGGCCGCCATGAATGCCGCCGCCAGCCAGCACGGCCGCTGCGGCTCCGGGCCAGTGACCTCGTCCCGTGTGTTGATCGATACGTGGGGCGCGGCCGAACTCGCCGAAGGCCGCGACAAGTGTGCGGTCCAATTGACCCCGTTCCGACAAATCCTCAATCAGCGTCCCAAACGCCTGATCGAAGGCCGGCAGTCGCTTCCGCAAATTCTTCTCGATCGTGTAATGGTCGTCCCACCAATCCACATCTTTTTCATAGAGGTTGATCACGACAAACGTCACGCCCGCCTCAACCAACCGACGCGCGAGCAATGCCGACTGTCCGTAAGCATGCTTGCCGTATCGTTCGCGCAGTTCGGGCGGTTCTTGCGACAAGTCGAACGCTTGCCGTGCCGATGAGCCGGTGACCAGTTCAATCGCCTGTCGTTGTACATCGTCGAGATTCCGAAACTGCGGGTTGGTGTCTCGTTGCCGAGCCAACAAGTCGAACTCACGCAACAGCTCGCGACGATCCTCTAACCGCGACATTACGACGTCCGCCGGCAACTTGAAATCGGGAGGTCGATAATTGCCGAGGCTCGGATCGCCACCGGCATCGAGCGCCGCATGACGCGAACTCAGGAACGCCGGGCCTTCGTAAAAGCCCATGTGGCGGCGGTAGTCTTCGGGGATCGCGACATATGGCGGCATCCCAGCCGTTCGCGGACCAGTGAGTGCCGAGATGACCGATCCCTGCGCCGGATTACGCTGTCCGGCCTGACGAGCGTTCAGCAACGGCCATCCGGTTTGCAGCCAATGTGTCGCATCGTCATGAACCGCGAGGTTGTGGTGGATCGACCGAATGACCGCCAGCCGATCGGCGATCCGTGCGTGGTGCGGCATCAGTTCGCAGACGTCATAGCCGGGCAGCTTGGTGGCGATGGAATTAAACGGCCCGCGCACCTCGACTGGCATCAGCGGCTTCATGTCATGCATGTCGATATGCGACGCGCCGCCCGCCTGAAAGAACAAAATGACCGAAGTGCCACTGCGTTCCTCGGACGCTTGCGTCTGCCGAGCCTTCAGCACATCCGACAACGTCAACCCCGCGACGCCCAGTGATCCGATTCGCAAAAATCCACGGCGAGTCACTCCATCACAAAGCCGAACGCTACGTCCCACGATGTCGAGCATGATTACTCCTCGGGAAAGCGATGCCGCAAACCGCAGTAGTCTTATCGAAAGACTTTGACGGGAGCAATCAGATAGCGCGGCGAAGCCGCAAATCCGAAAACCAAAGAACCAAATCCGAAAGAAACACGAGTCCCAGGCGAAAACCGGCATCCACATACTCAGTCGCGGCAAGTAGCCGTTCGGATTTCGGGCGTTGTCTTTCTTTCGGATTTGGTTCTTTGGTTTTCGGATTTGCGGCTTCGCCGCGCGTTGTCTTTCTTTCGGATTTGGTTCTTTGGTTTTCGGATTTGCGGCTTCGCCGCGCTATCCCTTTCGCCTTCGCGACACCACGTCGCTTGTTTCCGGCTAGTTTCGCTTGGACAATCCGCGATGTTCCGGTGCGACACGATTGCGGATCTTACTGAAAAAGCGATCTCAATGAGGAGTTTTTCCATGCGACGAATTTTGTGGGGTGTCGCCCTGTGTGGAGTGACACAGTGTGGCCTGGTCGGTTGCGGTGATTTCGAAAAAGCGATGGAAGCACCACCTCGCAAAAATGTGGTTTCGCCTGGCGGCATCGCGTCGAGCGGCGACGTTTCGTCTGTGCAGAATGCGACGGGCGGTGGCTCGACAGCGAGTCCGCCGGCCGCTCAACCGGGAAGCCCGCCTGTCGGACAGCCAGCCGAAGCCGCCAAGCCCAGTGGTTCGATCATTGGCAAGCGGGAGGGCAAGATCGTCGACTTGGCCGAAGCCAAAAAGGATCCCAAGATCGTCGAGATCAGCAGCAAAGTCACTGGCGACGACCCGCTGACGGCAACGTTCAACGCTTACGTATCAATCACGTCGCAGGCCAGCGTTTTGAATTTCAAACATCAAATGGACATCCTCAAAGCGGCTGATGATCGCAGCCAATATCCGTCGTACAAGGAAGCGATGCAGTTGATGAAGCAACTCAAGATCGAAGTCGCCTCGCAGCCGCCGTGGCAATTGTATGGCTACGACGTGAAGACCGGAGGTCTAGTGCTGCTCGAAAACAAAGCGGAGAAGATTCGGATCTACAAGGAAAAGGGGATCCCAATTGAAGAGGCCGACAAGCCGTTCGACACACCCTAGTGCGTCTTCAAGACTTAAATCACGGGTTGTGAGTGGCAAGGCTCTAGCCGGCGTCAGCCCCCGGACATCCCCACTTCTGAAGACAATTTTTGAAACACTCATCTTCGCTGATCTTCACGAATGACTTCTGGTTGTTCTGCCTTCATGAGCGAAGATCAGTGGAGAT
>JAYVSP010000237.1:0-5588 GCA_043775215.1 Planctomyces sp.
ACACGGATTGAACACGGATCAGGACAGGAGGCGGAGGCAGGGAATTGGAAAACAAGAAAAAGCGGCGGATGGGAATGTCAGACAACAGTTTTTGTTCCACGGAGAAAAGCACGGACCAAGCCAGAGGTTAGAAACCGTTACGCACCCTCGTTCCGTTACCTCACTCGATTCTTCTTGGCCTTGTTCGCTGTCTTGATCCGTGTTCAATCCGTGTTTCATCCGTGGCTTTGAAACTTGCCTCCCCGGAACACCGGAAGAGCCTTGGACAAATGCGACGAATGGGACTTGCGACTCACGAAGTTCCAGACGTCCCATCAGTCGCGCGCATGGTATCGAACCTTCAATTGCGAGTGATCGTTTCATGCAGATTCAACACCGTGCGAGCCACGCTCGTCCAGGCGGCGAGTTCCGTTTTGTCGAGATCAGGCGGCGCTGGCTTCGCGCCGACTTTGAGCAACTCATCGGCGGCGTTCGCATCGGACTTGTATTCATCCAAGTGTGATTGCAGCAGGCGTTCGAGAACGTCTGCTTCGGACGATTTGATGTCGCGTGAGACCGCTCGGCGGAAGGCAAAATTCAGTTTGTCGCGCGTCGTTGAGCCACCGAAGCGGAGGATATTTTCGGCGAAGGCACGCGCGGCTTCGACATACGACGGGTCATTGAGCAACACGAGCGATTGCAGCGGCGTGTTCGACCGCGGCCGGTCGGCCGTGCATTCCTCGCGGCTGGGAGCGTCGAAGGCCAGCAAGCTCGGATGCAGGTATTGCCTCTGCCAATGCGTATAGAGTCCGCGCCGGTACAACTCCTCGCCGGTGCCGTTCTGCCACTCGCGCGTTGGAAAATTGAGATACGCCCAATAGCCGGGAGGTTGATACGGCCGGACACTCTTGCCGCCAAGCTTCGTCACCAACAGGCCGCTGATCGACAGCGCGTTGTCGCGGACCAGTTCGGCATCCAAACGGAATCGTCCTTGCCTTCCCAGCCAACGGTTGTATGGATCGACCTCGCGCGACTCGCGCATGGCGACTGACGACTGCCGGTACGTGTTGCTCATGACGACCGTCTTGATGAGTTGCTTCACATCCCAGCCCGAGTCGATGAACTGCGTGGCGAGGTGATCCAGCAACAGAGGATGACTCGGCCATTCCCCTTGTGCTCCGAGGTCGTCCAGCTTTCGAGACAGACCAGCTCCGAAGTACAGCTTCCACAACCGGTTGACGAACACGCGCGCAGTCAAAGGGTTGTCCTTCGAGACGATCCACTTCGCGAGGTCATGACGAGTCAGCCGCTCGTCCCCCCGCTCGGCGCGGGTCTCCTGACCCCGCCGCTCGTCTGACCGAAGGTCTCCACTCGACGTGCTTTTGCCATTCGGGGAGACCTGCGGTCCACCGGGGGGCTCGGTCAGGAGACCGGCCCCAGCGCGACCGGCCCCAGCGCTGAGAGCCGAGGCAAACACGGCCGGGACCGCCGGTGCCACAACGTCGCCGCTGTCGTCCATCCAGTTGCCTCGTTTGAGGATGCGGACCATGCGCGGTTGAACGGCCGCGGTGATCAGCGTGCTGGGGATGACGGCATCCAAATCCTTTCTCGCCTTTTCCAATCGTGCCAAATCTTGCCGAGCCGGTTCGAGGATCAGCGCGATCGAACGGAAATAAACGGCGAGATCCTTTTTCTGCGCGTCGGAGCGTTGCTCGACCGGCAAAGCCGCCACTGCGGCGATGTTCGGCGGGGGGGCTGCGGGATCGGCTTTCACCGGGCGAGACGCCGTCGTCGCAGATAGACGAAAGCGACCCAGAGTGTGTTGCGGATTGTCGAGGTTTTGCCGTAGCGAGATCGTCAGCTTCGATCCGTCGCCACCTGCGATGTCGCTGCTCGTTTCAAACACGGCGGCATGCGGTTGCCCCACTTTCTCCATGATGGCCCAGCCCCACGTCTTGCCTTTTGCGTCGCCGTCAATCGCCGCCGCGGCCGCCCATTTGCCATACGGGTTCGCATCAGCCGCTCCGGTTTGTTCGTACGTCGCGGTCGCGTTTTGCAGCGCTATATCTTCCTCAACTGTGTCGCCGACGGATTGCTTCACGACGAATTCACTCAGCACAAAGTTGCCGTTCCCGGCGCGGCCCGGCCCCTTCTTCGGCAGCGAGTCGTCCGGCATGACCTCAATGCGAAAGGCAGTAATCTTGCTGAGCGGATTCTTGATGACGAACGTGTACGTGTCGTTCGACGGGCTCTTGCCGCTGGCCAGAATCGAGCCGTCCTCCTTCAACGTCAACGTTGCCTCTTCCGCCGATGTGAGCGATTCTGGCTTGAGTACCGTCCACGGAACCTGCGACTTCTCCCACTCGGCTTGAGCGGCGAGCAATTCCGGAGTCGGCGTGTCCAGAACTTGCCGAACGCCCGCCAGTTGCTGATCGAGCTTGGCCAGTTCCATCTCCTGCTCGGGGTTCGGCACTTTGACGAACGGCCCCCAGTTGCCATCGGCGTGCGCGCCGGAGTACAGACCTCGCTCTTGGATGTCAGCAAAGAACGCCTCGAAGGAATAAAAATCCTTCGTGGTCAGCGGGTCGAACTTGTGATCATGACACTCGGCACAACCGAGCGTGATCCCCAACCATGTGCCCGTCGCATTGCGAACTCGCTCAGAGATGTACTTCGCGAGGTACTCTTTGTCTTGCACGCCCCCTTCGGCGGACATCATGCCCAGCCGGTTGTAACCCGACGCGATCTTCTGCTCGCGTGTTGCATTCGGCAGCAAGTCCCCGGCGAGTTGCTCGATCGTGAATTGATCGAACCGCTTGTTGGCGTTGAACGAATCAATGACGTACTGCCGAAACGGCGAGACGCTCATCTCCTGATCGCCGTGATAACCGACCGTGTCCGCATACCGCACCAGATCGAGCCACCACATCGCCAACCGCTCGCCAAAATGCGGCGAGTCCAACAAGCGATCGACGAGCCGCTCATAGGTGTCCGCCGAAGTGTCCTTCACGAACGCAGCGACCTCTTCGGGAGTCGGCGGCAGCCCGATTAGGTCGAAGCTGAGCCGCCGAATCAACGTGATGCGATCCGCCGCGAGCGACGGCGTCAGCCGCTGTTTTGATAGGGCGTCGAGTACAAAAAGGTCGAGAGAATTTTCGATTGTGGATTTTCGATTGTGGATTTTGGATTCGGCATCTGAGATTTGAAATCTGAAATCTGAAATCTCCGGCACCGCCGGCCGCCTGATTGGCAAAAACGACCAATGCCCTTCGTATTTGGCTCCCTGCTCAATCCACTTCTTGAGCAACGCAACGTCTCGCGGCGAGAGTTGCTTGCCGCTTTCTGCCGGCGGCATGTGTTGTTCGGGATCGCCCGATGTGATGCGGCGGAATAGCTCGCTCTCATTCGGCTTGCCTGGAACAACAGTCCCCTCGTTCTTTTCGGTCTTGTCTCCCAGTAACCCCATTGCGGTATCGAGTCGCAGGTCCGCCTTGCGTTTGTTCTTGTCCGGCCCATGACAGAAGAAACAGTTGTCGGACAAAACCGGTCGAATGTCGCGATTGAATTCGACAATCTCCGGCAACGAACCATTGTCAGCAGCTTGCAGAGCGTTGCCCGCAAACCACGCAACGGCAGCGAGACAAATCAGCCAACATCGAACACGCATTTCAGTTCTCCTTGCCTGTCACACTAACCCTGAGAGAATGACCCAACTTATCATGACTTTTCCCGGCGAACTGCCGGAAGTCCGCCTCGACTTGCTCGGCAGTCTTGCCGCCGCTGATGTCGTTATCACCGGCATAGAATAACGACAACTCGCGGCTGATACGGAATCACAATCCGCTCGGCGAAGTGGACCGAATCCTCAATCCGCGATCCACCAAAGCCGCGGTTGATCACTGGCAAATCCGGAAATGACTTCTGCACGTCCCACATTCGAATGCTCGAACTGTCGACGAACACGACTCCGTTCTTAGCCGGCGCTTGCTTTAGATCCGCGTCCTCAAACGCCGCGATGGACTTCTCCCACTTCGCGAACTTGGAGACATCATCAGCGGCATTGGTTCGCCGCGCTATACCCATCACCAACAGCGTGAGACCAATGACCATGAAGACGACAAACGGGCGAGATGAGCGTTGCATGAGATTCCTCGGCAGGGGATAAATCATCATAACTCGTGCAAGTCGAAGGGGACTCTTGGGACCGACCGATGGGACACTCATGACTCATGAGTCCTATTCGTCCCATTGGTCCCAGACGTCCTATAAACCAGATTCAGTGTTCATTCAATTGAGGCACCATGAAGTTTTTGCTGACCAACGACGACGGACTTGAAGCACCTGGACTGCGACTGCTCGCCGAGATCGCTCGCGAGATGGGTGAGGTAATCGTTGTCGCACCGGATGGAGTTCGTTCCGGTTGCGGACATCAAGTCACCAACGACCGGCCATTGCTGTTGACCGAGGTTCGCCCCGGTGAGTTCGCCTGCGACGGCACTCCCGCCGACTGTGCTCGGTTGGGGCTGAGGCAGATTGCTCCCGACGTGGATTGGGTGCTGTCCGGCGTCAACGACGGCGGCAATCTGGGCATTGACGTCTACATGTCCGGGACGGTCGCCGCCGTGCGCGAATCCGTATTGCTAGGGATTCCCGGCATTGCCCTGTCGCAGTACGTCGGGAAAAAGGATTCGGTCGATTGGCCGTCACGAGCCGTTCTGTTACGCAGCGTGCTCGCTCAATTGCTCGACCAGCCTCCTCCCGATGCAGGATTCTGGAACGTGAATTTTCCGATCTGGGAACCGTCGCAGCCGATTCCGCCGATTGTGGAATGTTGTCTGGACCTTAACCGACATGACGTTCGCTTCGAGCCGGTTGAGGATCGCTGGCACTATCGCGGCATCTACCGCGACCGCCCACGCACCAACGGCCACGACGTCGATGTCTGCTTCGCCGGGCAGATCGCACTGACAAAACTCAGCATCGGCGGCTGATCCGCGCCGCGATTCGTCGCTCACGCGGCCTGCGTGAGTCGTGTCGCCAAAGGCAACGGCCAATGATCACTTCACCGCGAAGGAGTGGGGCCAGCATTATCAAGAGCCGCTCTGGGCGGCAATCGGCGTCACTCGTCCAGTCAAAAGTCGTGGAACCCAGCAATCCCGCTCGGCACAGCAGCGTTGACCACCGCACCGAAGTCCGTCCTTAGCTTCACCGCTAAAAACAGAGCGAATTTGCGTCAATATGAAATGGTGCGATGGAAATTAGCTCTTGTGATTTCCGGCCAAGCGGCTGGATGCGGTTCGAGGTGAAGACCGCCCGACGTGGAATGGCTTGAATATCTCCATCCGAGTTGCAGGCTCCCGTTCTTGTTGATCCGCTGACGGCGCGGCACCGCTGACGGTGTCTGGAGCGAGCATCCGGAAACCTCCTTTCAAGGCCAGCGGCTCATCGAGACTACGGAGTCGCAACTTGGCGAGCTTGATCAGCAGGCAATGCGTTTGACGGCGGCGATCGCGACCCTTCCCGACTCGGCGGCATTGGTGGACCAGCTCGCACGCACTGAGTCAGAAATGCGTAGGCTCACTCAACAGCGGGATGCAACGCGAGAAAAG
>JAYVSP010000238.1:0-5119 GCA_043775215.1 Planctomyces sp.
TCAATCTCCTTCTGGATGACTGAAGCGATTTCGTCCGGTTTGAATTTCATGGAGGCTCCTCTCGCGCAAACGGCTTCGCAGTTGTTTCAAGCGAGTCCGCAGCGAACTGTCATAAACGGTATCGTCCACGCGAATGACCATGCCGCCGATCAACGACGGATCAGTCACCGCTTCAAGAATGGGGTCAAAGGCAAACGCCGATTTGAGCCGTTGCACGATCGCCTCGCGCGACTCATCCGACAGCGGCTTGGCTGTACGAACCGAGACACGCTTGCGACCCGACTGACGCTCATTGGCAATGCGAGCCGCCTGCAACACCGTCGGCAGGATGTCCAGCCGATCGTGCTTGGCGAGCACTCGCAGAAAGTTGGTAAAGAAATCCGAACCGCGTCCGCCGACCACTTTGTCGATCAACCGCAGCTTGTCGTGTCGATTGATCGTCGAGGCCATCAACAACCGCTCGAAGTCCGCGTTCTTGTCGAGCACGTCATCGAGAAACGACTGACATTCCTCAAACGCCGCCTCAACCCCGATGGTCGCCTTCGCCGCATCCAAAAACGCGGTGGCATACACCCGCGCAATCTGGATCGCGCTGGGGTCTTCCATCACGCTGGGAATGCGAGTTTGAACCGCTTGTGGCTCAGACATGGAAACCGACCTTCAACGTTGGTCTTTGAAAACTTTTTTGGGGAACACTAATCGGCACTGATCTTCACTGATGAAACAGAAGAGAAGGAACTACCGTCGGCAAGAATCACCGGCTTGAGGCGTCGCTGCCGACAACCTCAGAACTCTCTCCTCTTTGCTTTCCATTAGCGTTAATTAGTGAAGATTAGTGTTCCAGCCCTTCACTTCTTCGCTTACGTCTTCGATCCAATCTGCGTCAGCGCTTCGTTCACGAGACGACTCTGATCGTCATTCGACAACGCTCGGCCGAGGACGTGTTCGGTGGCACCGATCACGTTGGACGACACGAAGTCAAACAAATCCTTCATCGCCACGTCGCGAGCACGCTCGATGTCGTCGATCGTTCGCTTCCGAGTCGCCTCGGCCTCCTTATTGGCCACCGCGACGATCTCCTGCTTCGTGTGCTCGGCGTCTCGGCGAGCTTCGGCCAAGATCTCTTTGACCTCGTCCTGCACCTTGTCGAGCTTCTTGGCGTGATCGGCCAACATCGCTTCGGCTTTGACGCGAGCCGTCTCGGCATCCGCGAGCGCCTGCTTCATTCGGCCTTCACGCTGGTCGAGAGCGCCGATCAACGGAGTCCAAGCGAACTTCCGCAGCACGGCCAAGAACACTAGAAACGTGATGAACGACCACACCGCCAAGTCCGGTTTTTCTTTCAGCGGCACGCTCGTGTCATGCGTTTCGGCAGGCTTCGCGGAATCGGTCTTGGCAGCGGCCGGAGCGGTCGCTGGTGGGGCTTCCTGCGCAAAGACGGACGGCGCGAGCAACGCCCACGTCGTCACCACCAAGAGACTCAGCGCACTGGATTTGAAAAGCCGACACATACTCTCACCTTTTTCGGGTGCCGAACTCAGAAGATTGAGCCAAGGCGACCAAGCACCGGCCAAAGCCTTGCGACCTCGGCGACATTCCTCTTGATTAGTGGGCCGGGAACGGAGCACCGTTTTCGCCGATGCAGACGATGAGCGCGAACAGCGTGACGCCTTCGATCAGAGCCGCTGCGATGATCATCGCCACCTGAATGTTGCCAGCCGCTTCCGGCTGACGAGCCATGCTCTCGACCGCTGCGGAACCGATCCGGCCAATGCCGTAGCCGGCACCAATGATCGTCAACGCGGCACCAATTGCACCGCCGCCGATCAACGCTGACTCGGCCGCCGCAGCCGGACTCGCCATTGCCACCACGGCCGCAATGGCCAACGCAAAAATCTGAATGCTCTGCTTCACTTGTTTTCTCCTCTGAAACGAGTTGCCGGGGCGAACCCCGTTTGCCAATGAACCGATTTCGTTTTTCGTCGCCGCACTCGCCAGAGCACGGATCGCTCGACACTCGAATTTGCCCGCACTCTGGCGAGTGCGGCTACCACGGCTAATGTGGATGCACCGCCGTGCCAATAAACAAAGTCGCCAAGAACGAGAAGATGTACGCCTGCAAGAACGCCACCCCCAACTCCATCATGCCGATTGCCACTTGGCCAAAGATGCTGGCTGGAGTGACCACATAATACAGCCCGGAATTCCAAACACCGTCCATCGCAATGAAACCCAGGATCGCAGCCACGACCGTGTGACCAGCCATGATGTTCGCGAACAGACGAATCGCCAACACGCCATGCTTGATGAACAGTCCGATGAATTCAATCACCCAAACCATCGGGATGATGACGAGGTTCATGAACAGCCCAAGCAACCCTTGTTGCTCACCCATGCTGGGAGCAATCGCCTTCCAGAAACCCTTGAACCCCAATTCTTTTGAGCCATAAAAAATCGTTGCACCGAACGCGATGACGGCCAGCGCCCCGGTCACATTGATCTCACCTGTCGCCGATCCGACCCAAGGAAACGCGCCGAGCAAATTGCACCACAGCACATAGAAAAAGCAGGTCCAAACGAACGGCAGGTATTTGTCGGCCGGGTGTCCCGACTCGACAGCCTTGTGGCCGTGATCGTGGGCTGCGTGATGGCCGTGATCACCGCCGCCGCCGTGGTCATCATGGCCGTGATGTCCGTCACCGATGGTTTTGCGGACAACTTCGTCGCGAATAAACAGAGCCAGCGTCTCCCAGAAATTCCACCAGCGGCCAGAGACTGCTTGGCCAGAACGAACTCGCCGCACCATGCCGGTGAAAATCCAGTAGGTCAACAACCCCGCGACCACTTGCAGGACCATGAACTTCGTCAGCTGCAACCCCATCACCGAGCCGGTGAAGTCCGGGTCGGTCATCCACGCAACCAGTTTGGTCGGCGAGGGCAAGAACGGAATCTCCGGCAATTCGATCTTCACCCCAAAGGGAAGCTCGAAGTGCGGAAAATCGCGAACGTGATGAAAGGTGTCTTCGTGACCGGCCATTTCCCGCTCCGCAGTTAGCTCGTCGAGACCAAATCGGATTTCGTCGCCACCGGCTCACCCGCGCCGGACGAACCGGTTTTTGGCTGCGCTTTGACGAGCAACAGCGTTTCCACCATCAAGGACATGCAATAGAACGCAATCACCCAACCGTGAAACTCTCGCAAACCAAGGCCGGGACGGATCGACTTCATCAACAACACGCCGAACAACACAAACACCAGTCGCACACCAGTCGCGGCGAGCACCGCCATCGGTTGACCGTTTTGTCCTGGGACTTTCGACACGACAGCCACACCCCAGAACACCAACCAACCCGGCACTAAGCTCAACAACGCAGCGATTGAGAGACCTTCCAACCCAGCGACTCCAGACAACCACGAGGCCGGACCAGCAAACAACAGCCAACACAGCGCCGCGCTGGCCGTCAGCCAACCGCTTCGCCGAGCCGCTAATTGCCAAGCACTCTCCGTTGTCACGATTGCTGATCCGAGTTGTGTTGCTGATTTGAGTCTTGAACTGCCGACGGATTTTTCGCTTCTGTCCGCACAGAATCTGGTTGCGAGGTCAACCGCTGATTCCTCTTATTCTCTCGCTGCGACAACCGCACGAGGCTGGTCATCGCGACGAACATTCCCAAACACGCACCGATTGACACCAGCCAAGGAGACATTCCCCAACGACCATCTGCCCAAGCTCCCAACCCCGCTGGCAACGCCATCTGCAAAGCAATGCCGGTGATTTCATGCACCCATCGCGAAGCAACGGCCATCGGAGGCTCGGAATCCTGGCGTGGCGTCATGGCTCAAATCCAGGGACCGACAAAGAGGTGCGGAGAGTAGTGGTGCTCATCCTGACGAGCAAGCGATTGCTGACTGCTTTGTTATCTTTTCCCAGGTCGTGGAGCAAAACTTCTCATCACTGGGAAAGCGTGTGCGAGGAAAAGCCACTTCGGAATTTTCGGAATGGTGGGAAGTATTTTCAATGATTCCCCAAATGGTTGAGGTCCATGAGTCATTCCTGTTTCGCGGATTTTTCTTGCTGCTTGCCGACCTGATACAGCTCTTCCATTTCAATCAGCGTCGCATCACGGATGCTGCGCCCCGACGATTTCAGAGCTTCTTCGATAAAGCGGACGCGGCGTTCAAACTTCTCATTACTGCGACGCAGTGCTTCCTCCGGATTGATCTTCCAACGTCGGGCGAGATTGGCCACAACGAATAAGACGTCTCCGAACTCACCTTCAATGCGGTCGCGCTGAGCGGAGTCGGCAATCGATTCATCCGCAACGGGAAGCATGTCTACGGACGCCGGGACGTGCGGAATCTGGCCGTCCGGAAACAGCTCGCACGCCAGTTCATCAATTTCTTCGCGGAGCTTGTCGAACAGCATGGCGCGATGCGGAAAATCGTAGCCGACGCGCGCCGCCTTCTCGGCAACTCGGGAACATCGCGCGAGGGCCGGCAACGCGGCGGGGAGGCCGTCGAAGATGGACTCTCGCTGTTTTTCCCGTTGCTTCTGCCGGTCCCAATTGCGGAGCACGTCGTCTGCCGTGTGAGCTTTCTCTGTCTCAAAGACATGCGGGTGCCGATCAATCATCTTCCGAGTGATGACCTCCAGTACCGCCGCGATATCAAACCGCCCCTCATCGCGACCGATCTGAGCATCCAGCACGACCTGCAACAGCACATCGCCGAGTTCCTCGACAATCGCCGTGTCGTCCCGCGAGTCGATCGCCTCGAGCAGTTCGTAGGTTTCTTCGAGCGTGAATGGCTTGATGGTTTCGAGCGTCTGCTGCCGATCCCACGGACAGCCGGTCGGCGACCGTAGCTTTGCGATGACCTCGCACAACCGGGCGAATGCCGCGCCGACGACTTGCGTTTCAGGCGGAACTCCGAATTGCGACGGATCAGGCGACGGCATGAGCGGCATTTCCTCAAATGGAGCGGTGCGGGATCGTAGTGAAATGACGAATGACGAAATACCCATGGACGAAAGAAACCCGAATGACGAATGACGAATGACGAATGACGAATGACGAATGACGAATGACGAATGACGAATGACGAATGACGAATGACGAAT
>JAYVSP010000239.1:0-9418 GCA_043775215.1 Planctomyces sp.
GTGTGCCATCGCTCGAAACGCAGTCAACGGATACAGCACCAGCCGGATTCCAGTCGCTCGCAATTCCTCCAGCGACAACAGCGGACTGCGGCCGAACTCAGTCATGTTGGCCAGAATTGGAACAGAAAGCGCCGCGGCGAAGCGGCGGAAGTGCTCGGCTTCCGTGAGCGCCTCGGCGAAGATCAGGTCGGCACCTGCCTCGACGTATCGCGCCGCCCGTTCGATTGCCGCTTCGAGTCCTTCACCGGCGGCGGCATCCGTCCGAGCCATGATGACGAAGGCCGGATCGAGCCGCGCGTCGACGGCCGCTTTGAGCCGGTCGACCATGACCTCGGTCGTCACCAATTGCTTTCCCGGCCGATGCCCACAGCGCTTGGCGTCCACTTGGTCTTCCAGATGAATGGCGGCCACGCCCGCGCGAGTCATCTCGCGGACCGTCCGAGCAATCGTCAGCGGACTGCCCCAGCCGGTATCGCAATCGACCAACAACGGCAGTTCGGTCGTTCCAGTGATCCGCCGCGCATCTTCCAGCACGTCATTAAGCGTCGTCATGCCCAAGTCCGGCAGACCGAATGAAGCATTCGCGACGCCCGCTCCGGAAAGATACAGCGCGGGAAATCCGGCTCGCTCCGCCAGCCGAGCACAGTAGGCATTGATCACGCCCGCCACTTGCAGCGGACGCTCCCGATCCACCGCTTGTCGAAAGCATTCTCCGGGAGACTGACTCATTTGCGGCCTTTTTTTGGAGTGCGGCGATGCATCGCCGCTTTCCTTTGCGGCAGAGCCGCTTTCATTTCAGGTCAGTAAGACTCAACGAAAGAAAAGCGGCTCCGCCGCAAAGGAAAGCGGTGCTGACACACCGCACTCCAAATTTAGCTCAACTCAGAAATTGGCCGACCGCCCTCGGTGACGATCGGCACGGGCCGGCCTTGCGGGTTGACCCAGTGCGACGCGAGGTCAATGCCGAAGTATTTGAACACGGTTGCCGCCAGGTCTTGCGGACGGACCGGGCGGTCCTTGATGTCGTAGCCGCGCGAGTCGGTGCTGCCGATGACTTGGCCGTGTCGCAAGCCGCCGCCGGCGAGCAGCATGCTCATGCAGTTGAGCCAGTGATCGCGTCCGGCGTCCTTCGTCATGATCGGGCCGCGACCGAACTCGCCCATCACCATCACCAACGTGCTGTCGAGCTGTCCGCGCTGCGCGAGATCGGTGACAAGCTGATGCACTGTGCGATCGACTGTCGGCAGGATCGGGCCGAGTCCCTTCTCGATACCGCCCCACGGCGGCACGTTGTCGCCGTGATTGTCGAAGTAACCCCAGCGTGCGCTGACCAACACGTAGGTCACACCCGCTTCAACCAGCCGCCGAGCTAACAACGCTTTCTCGCCGAGCGAGTTGCGGCCGTAGGCGTCTCGCATCACGTCCGATTCCTGATTGAGATCAAACGCCTTTTGAGCCTGTCCCGACGTCACTAGATCGAGAGCCTGCGCCGTGTACCGATCGGTGCGAGCCATCATGTCGTTCCGATCGAGGTCTCGCCGCATTTGATCGAATTGCCACCGCAATTCCTCGCGGTTGCCGAGCCGATCCACTTGCAGCCCCTGCGGCAGCGCGATCCGTCCGGCCAGCTCGCCTCCATCCACGGGAGCAAACGCCGAACCCATGTGTCCCGCTTCCCACACGTCCGCTTTCCAACTGGGAGCCAGCCCGACAAACGCGGGAAGTTGCGGATTATTAGAGCCTCGAAACTTCGCGACCACCGATCCCATTGACGGGTATCCATCGCCGTCATCGTTCTTGTCCAATCGCCGAGCGAGCGGATTGCCCGCCTGCATCGTGATCGGCGTGTGATTGCTCGCCTTGCAATCGACCGAGCGGACGATCGTCAGCTTGTCCATGATTGCCGCTTGCTTCGGAAAGTGCTCGGAAACGCGAACGCCCGGCACGCACGATTCAATGGACGAGAATGGCCCCCGAATCTCGCGCGGCGCCTCCGGTTTTGGATCCCACATGTCCAAATGACTCGGTCCGCCGGAAAGCCAGAACACGATCACAGACTTGCGATCGCCGGAACGGGCCGCTTCGTTCGCTCGCAGCAGCGCCGGCAGCGCCAGCCCGCCGGCTCCAGCCAGTCCTGTCTGCAAAAACCAACGGCGCGAACCGACTCGAAAAGGAAAATTGATCGCGAATGGTGCAGTGCCAAAATCCAAGGATCGAATCGTTTGATCGCCATTCATTCGCGGTACTCCCATGATCTGGAGTGGGTGTTCAAGATTTCTGAGTCTTCGCCAAGATCGCTTTCAAGCGGGCGATCTCGGCTTGCGCAGCGTTAGTCCGCTTCTCTGCATGTTCCGCGCGGGAAAGCTCCCTTGCGAAAGGGATTGGAACAAGTTGCCCTTCAGAATCAAAAAAACGTAGCCAGATTGCGGCTTCACCTTGGTATCGACCTTCCCATTTGCCAATCCATAACTCGAGTTCTTCGCTCCACATGCGACCGTCCGAGTTGGCTTCGATGGGAATGTACTTATTTCGCAGTAAGCGAAAACCATCGAGCAACCGCTTGCTGGGGTCGTAAAGAAAATACTCCGACGTGTGGAAGATGCCGCGGTAGATTTCCTTCTTCTCGTTTCGGTCGCGATGGGCCGTCCTGTCTGAGAGCAATTCGATAACGACATCGGGGTAGCGGCCTCCCTGTTCCCAAACTGCCCAACGATCTCGGTGCTTAGGTTGTGGCGGGCCATGCACGAAGAAGAAATCTGGACCGAAAAACTCTCCATTCCTCACTTGTTGAATGCTGTAGTAGAAACACAAGTTGCCGCCGACACAGTAATCCGACCGTCCACGAAAGTGGGCCTGGACTGATTCAATCAACAGATTGATGCACGCGCGATGCCAGGTGCTTTCCAGCGGAACGCCGTCCGTATCGGGAAGATCCAAGGATTCGAGCAAGCACGCCTGCTTCGCAAGTTCCTGGGCGAGGCCGTTGAGAGATCGCTCGGTCGATGCTCGCCGATTGACGCCGTTCGGACTCAGTGTGTTCGAGGTTTTCCGCGTGGGCATCAGAGTATATCCACCGTTCCTAAGTTATATGAATTCACTGCGCCAACCGCCGACGAACCTCTGCGGACGAGAGCGGCCCTTCCGCTTGAAGTCGTTCTTCTGAGCGTTCGAGAATCTTCTGAAATTGTGGGTTGATACTCAGCAGCAAGCTTTCAACATCACTCTCCTCGACCGGGCGGATGGTTGCCAATGCCTTGCTCTGGATCAACTTCCAAAAGTCATACAGACGAAGAGTCATGGAGCAGGTTCCTTTTTATCAATCAACTCCGAGAATTTCCCGGATTGACGCAATCAAATTGTCAAAATCACCGCCATCGAGGACGCCCATTGGTCGCACAACATCCAACTCATCAACGGTCGTAATGACACCACGAAACGACGATGGCTTGACCAAGCCCGCCCGTTGCCACTGTTGTATCGGAACATTTCCAAATCGTGTGGGCGAGGTCACGTTGCTGGTGAGGCCGGCAACAATCAGCTTCGTTCCATCACGCTGGTAATTCTCGACGCTGATCACGACCGCTGGCCGCTTTTTGCGACCGGGCGTTCCGCTGAACGCAATCTCGACCATGATCACTTCGCCGCGACTAAAGTTGGTCATAGACAGCGTCTTCCTCGTTGTCCCAAAGTTCTTTCAGCACTCGATCCGAGGCCGCCAGCCACAGGCGAGTTTCCTCCAGATCTTTCCGCCGATCGGCCGGTGTTTCGGCGGACGGCTGCGGAAGTCCTTTCAAAACCGCAAACGGTGCCCCTTCGCGAGTCAACACGACGTCCTCGTAATCCACTCGCGATAAGTAATCGTCAAGATGGCTGCGAAAATCTTCCAGTGTCACTGACTTCATCATTCAATTCCGTTCGATCGTGATGCCGTTTGTTCAACACACATCATCCGCGATCAAGACATCTTCGGTGGGCGATTCAGGATTTCGGTCACAACCCGTCCCGGTTGGCCGTCCAGCAGTGTCGCGGTTCCGCCGGGGCGCTGGAAGGCGAGCTTCGTGGCGTCGAGGCCGAACAGATACAGCAGCGTCGCATGATAGTCGTAGTGGTTGACGATGTCCTTGACCGCCTTGTGGCCGAGTTCATCGGTCTCGCCGTGGATCAGGCCGGACTTCACGCCACCGCCGGCGAACCAACTGCTGAAGCCGTAAGTGTTGTGATCGCGGCCGACGTTCTTCTCGTTTTGAATCACCGGCAACCGGCCCATCTCGCCGCCCCAGTGGACCAGCGTGGTGTCGAGCAGTCCGCGTTGCTTCAGGTCGCTGACGAGCGCGGCGGACGGTTGATCCACTTTTTTGCAGGCGGCCGGCAGTGCGGTCGTGATGGAGCCGTGATGATCCCACTGCTGCGTCGATGTGTAGATTTGCACAAAACGCACGCCCCGCTCGATCAGTCGCCGAGCAATTAAGCAGCGCGAACCGTATTCGCGCGTCTTGTCGTCATCCAACCCATACGCCTTTTGCGTCCCTTCCGTCTCTTGTGACAGGTCCAACGCTTCTTTGGCCGCCGTTTGCATTCGGGCCGCCAGTTCATACGTCGAGATGCGTGCGGCGAGGTCTGATTCACCCGGATGCTCGGCCAGATGCCGCTCGTTGATGCCGCGCAAGAACGAGAGGTATTGCTCCTGCGGTTTTCCTGCCAGTCGTGCGGGAGGATCGAGATTGAGAATACGCGGCTCGCGCGGGCGGACGACCGTCCCTTGATACAGCGACGGCAGCCAACCGTTCGACCAGCAGTCGGTCCCCAGCACCGGCAGCCCTCCAGGATCGGACAGCACGACGAAAGCGGGCAGGTTCTGGCTCTCCGAACCGAGCGCGTACGTCAGCCACGAACCGAGTACCGGCCGGCCACCGGTGATGCGACCGTTGTGCAGCGCGTAGATCGACTGGCCGTGATTGTTGACTCCGGTGTGCATCGAACGGACGAGCGTGATGTCATCCGCGATCCCGCCGAGATGCGGCACCAGATCGCTCAGTTCCATACCGACGTCGCCGTAGTGCCGCCATCTCCACGGCCCGGCCCACAGCTTGGCGGAGGACTCGGCGGCGTTGTCGTATTTGATCTCGCCGGTGAATTTTTGCAGGTGATGCTTTTCCAACTCCGGCTTTCGATCGCACAGGTCCAAATGCGAAGGCCCGCCTTGCATGAACATCGAGATCATCGCCGTGGCTTGCGGCTCGGCAAGCGGCTGCTTCGGCGTCAGATCAAAGACATCGCGTTGCAGCTTTGGCTTCGGCGGCTCCGCCCGCGCAGAGTCAGACTTCAACAACCACGACAGCGCGAGCGACGTCAGTCCAAAACCTTGCTGAGCCAGAAAATGTCGGCGAGATCCGCAAGCAGAATTCATCGGTGCTCCCAAAATTAAACTAAAGCATTTCGACATCTCGTTCGACGATCAACACCTCAAGTTGATCGAAGTCGGTCTTCAGTTTTTCTTTGTAGGACCGAAAGAATCTGCGGGCTTTCCCTGCATGTGGTGTGATGACGCGGTAGACAACAATCTCATCTTGATACGTCACACCAGCCATCGTCCACATCCCGGAGTTTGGCTGTGGAAAAAATGTTACGCCGCCGAATTGCGACAAAAGTTCGTTTTGGACTTCACGAAACATTCGAGGCGAAAAAGCGTGTCCATCGTTGTCTGTTAACGGCAAAAAAAGGTCATATTCTTTCACAGGTGCTTACCTCTTCGAGCGGAGTCGTGTCCAGCTCACGGCTCAGTTCCGAAAAGCGAATACCTGCGCTGCGAAGAGCTCGAGCCGCGTCCTCATGCACGACATACGTTCGTTGCGGCAGGATCGAACCCGGCGAATGACGTAAGAGAATCGGAAGAGCCTTGAGTTCTTCCGAGGCGGCAAACCGAATGACAACCCTCATGACAATATCCTCACTCGACATATAGGAACTGATTCGATGAGAGCAATGCCTGACATAACACGGCCAGCGCTTGCTGACTAGGCGTGAGTGGAGGCAGGTTCGATGCCTTGGCGGCGGGCGAGTTTGTCGGTGTCGCTTCGGCGGGCGGAGTGAAAGTCTGGCGTTGCGCTTCGAGGAACGCGACTGCTTGGGTGAGTGTGGCGTTGTCGGCGTCGCGGCCGAAGGCGAGGAGCCAGGCTCGGCGGGCTTGTGCGGCGGGGTCGTCGCCGGATTCGGATTGAACTCGTTGCGCGAACCGCTCCGAGAATCGGACAACGAGGTCGTTGTTCATCATCAACAACGCTTGCGGAGCCACCGTTGACGAGGTTCGGCGTTCGCAGTTCGGTGACATGGCGGCGATGTCGAACGGTTCCATCAGCCCCAACGGCATTGAACGGCGAACTTGCACGTACACGCTGCGACGGTATTGCTCCGGCGAGTCCTCGAACTTGGCGACGAGGATCCCGTTGCCATCGCGAGTCGCCTTGCCGACGATGACCTGCCCCACGTCATCCGGATTCACGCCGCTCGCCGGACCAAACATCGTCAGAGTCCGATCCGCAGTGACTTCCAGCAACGAATCGCGAATCGCTTCCGCTTCCAACCGCCGGACGGACATGCGGCCGAGCAGTCGATTGTCCGGGTCAACGGTTTGCAGCGCTTCGCTGCGAGTGGACGTTTGCCGATACGCCGTCGAGTTCACGATCAGGCGATGCAGTTGCTTCAAGCTCCAGCCGGTTCGCACGAAATCGTCTGCCAGCCAATCGAGCAATTCCGGATGCGACGGTCGCTCGCCGAGCTGTCCGAAGTCGCCGAGTGAGGCGACCAAGCCGCGGCCGAAGTGATTCATCCACACGCGATTGACGAGTACGCGGGCGACGAGCGGATGCTTTCCGTTCGTCAGTTGCCGAGCCAACGCGAGTCGCCTGCCGGTCGTCGGAATCTGCGGATCGTCGTCGGGGACTTCCGCCGAGTTCGGCAGGGCACTGAGCAATCCGGGCGCGATGACCTCGCGGGGCTGATTGAAGTCGCCGCGACAAAACAAATGCGTCGGCGGCTTGTGATTGGCCGGCTCGGTCAAGCAGGCGATGAAGCTGTCGGCCGGTCGTTGAGCCCGCGAGTCGGCGTTGATCTTCTCGTATTTCTTGTTGAACTCCTGCAACCGCTGAGCCTCGTACAAGTACACGCTGCCGCGATCGACATTCAGGCTGGGATGATCCTTCAGAATCTGGAGTTGCTCAGGCGAGCGTTTGTCGGCGACGGTCTTGCGGGCCTCGCGTGCGAGCTCCTGCCTCTCGGCGGTAAGCTTGGCCACTTCCTTGTCGAAGACTTCATTGACGATGCCGTCCAATTCGGCGACTCGTTTGCCCTCAATGTCGCGCAGTTCGGCATCGACCTTCGCCGCTTGCTCGTGTTCGGCCGGAGTCCACATGTTGACCAACCGCGCCGGCGGATCACGCCACGTCTTCCAGTCCAGAGCCGGCTCGAACACCGCGCGGAAGCGGTAATAATCTTCTTGCGAGATCGGGTCGTATCGATGCAGATGACACTGCGCACATCCAACAGTCAGACCCAGCAGCGACGTCGAAACAATTTTGATCGTCTCGGCCACGACGTCATTCCGTGCGACGTTCTGATCAACGCCCCCTTGCCCCGTCCCGTCGGGAGCCATCCGCAAGAAACCGGTCGCAATCATTCGGTCAGCATCGTCCGGGCTGAGGTTCTGATACGGCGGCGCGAGCAATTCGTCCCCCGCAAGCTGCTCGACAATGAACTGATCAAACGGCTTGTCCGCATTGAGTGATCGGATCACGTAATCGCGATATCGAAAAGCCCACGGCCTCTCGCGATCGGTCTCGGTGTAGCCGTCGCTGTCCGCGTAGCCCGCCACATCGAGCCAATGCCGCGCCCAACGCTCACCGTAAGCCGGCGCGGCGAGCAACACCTCGACGAACCGTTCGTAAGCATCCACCGACTCATCCGCCACGAACCGCCCAATCAGTTCGGGCGACGGCGGCAGTCCCCACAAATCAAACGTCAGTCGTCGAGCCAACGTCCGCCGATCCGTCTCTGCCGAAAAACTGAGCGACTTCTTTTCCAGTTCACTGAACAAAAACCGATCAATCGGCGATCGGACCATCTCCGGCCGTTGCACTGTGGGAACGATCGGTCGCCGCGCCGGTTGAAAGGCCCAATACCCGCGCTCTTCCTCCGTCCAATCGGCCCCTGCTTGCAACGACTCCGGCTCCGGCCGAGCAGTCTTAGCCCCTTGTTCGATCCACGCCGACAGCGTGGCTTTTTCTTTGTCAGTGAGTCCTTTGCCCTTCGGCGGCATCTCACCGGCGGCGATCCGCTTCCAAATCAAACTTTCGGCTGGCTTCCCCACAACAACCGCCGGCCCCGACTCGCCCCCTTTGAGCATCCACCGAGCCAACCGCAAATCCAATCTGGCCTCCGGCTTCGCCTCTTCGCCGTGACACTGCCAGCAATGCACCTTCAAGATCGGCCGAATATTCCGCTCGAACAACACCTGCGATTCGTCCGCGGCGGATACCGCTGTGACGCTCACGACGATCAAAACCACGATCAATGACTTAAGCTGTTGCATTTCGGAACGCCTCAAAGAATGCCGATTTCCGGCGTCAGGTTATTGCGAGCGACAGCACCTGAAAAGCCCCGGATGACTGAGCTGTCCTTATTCGTCGTCTCCGTCGATTCGTCGTGACTGGATGAATTAAACCTACAGCGCTAAACCGTAGCTGAAGTCGCCAGACTTCAGATCAATCAGCGCGAAAATGTCTGAATTCTGGCGAATTCAGCTACGCAAAATGGCAATCGAGCGCTGTCGGTTTAGGGACTGAACTTATTGCGTCTTGACCTCTTTGCTCCTTTGCGGTGAAAAGCCGCTCAGTTCAATTTGAGCAGCGAGCCCCCGTTGACAAACTCAGATACCCGCAATACGACGCGACTCAATCTGAATTCTCCGCGACTGCTTGTGTTCTCAAGAGTGATTTTGGATGAAACTGCCATCGATCAGAAAGACAACAATCGCGATCAGCCTGGCGGGCCTATTGCCCATATTCTGCGTATTAGTTGTGTCGGGGGGCTTAAAAAAGGGGGCGTTCGACGAAAACGTTTTTGCGCTGTTCGGTACGCTGTTCCTATTTTCGCCATCCATTGTCCTGGCCTACCTTGGGTATCGCAAAACCAATTCAAGAGTACTCCCAATTATTTTGCTGGTCAGTTCCATCTTGTCCACAGGCATGTGGATGATCCTCGCCTGTGCTTTCATGTCCGCCGACAAGGTTGACGCTCAGGCCGGGATGGCCGTCGTGGTCTATTTCTTGGTTCAGTTGTTCATTGTCGTGCTCGCAACACTCAGTTTCCTTCTTGTGCGCAAGAAGTAGCATGGGGCGATCCGGGGTCAGGCACTTCGGAATTT
>JAYVSP010000240.1:0-3526 GCA_043775215.1 Planctomyces sp.
CCGCGACTCGCATTCCGAACATCAACCGAATCCCGACATCACGTTTCCCTGCGATCGACTATGCAATGGGAATCTCAGTTGCGGAGCAACTGAGCTACGTAAATCTTTAGTGCGGCGAAGCCGCAGCAAGTGTGGCAAGAAAAACAACGTCTTCGGCCTTAATGATAGAGGCTTGTCGATCGGCCGTTCGGAAGCGAGACGCGCTTAGCAATGGAGTGACTGGATGAACGACACGTCTGTTTTAACTGCCATTGAGTTGCCATTGACACGCCGCGAACGGCTGCTTCGGTTACATCATTGGAGCGGCTGGATTCTGATGCTTTATGCAATGGCTCTCTTCACCGGCACGCACCTTCCGAATCCGGCGGTTCTGTTGCCGGTCGAAACCAACGATAAGTGGTTGCACTTCAGCGCGTATTTCGGGTTGGCTTTTTTGCTGGCCGCGTGGCGATCCAGCAAAGCCGCCATCAACTGGCGAGTGACCGTCGGCATTTGGACTATGGCGGCCGCCACAGGCATTGCCGATGAGCTGACGCAGATGCTTCCCGGAATCAACCGTCACTGCGAACTGCTGGACTGGATCGCCGATCTGACGGGGGCGACGTGCGGTCTAGGAGTTTGGCATTTGTTGCGCCGCGGGCTTCTGGCTTGTGGTGGTGGCGTGAAGTTGCACGAGAACGCCGTCCAAGAATGATGCCAGTCGCGTGGCGGCGGAGTGCGCTTGCTCGCGAAGTTTCCAGAGATCTTTCACGGTGGCGGGGCGTTTCCAGATTGCACCCACGGCGGCTCCGAAACGGACACTACCGGTCGCACCGACAATGCTCAATATTTCAGGTGGCAAGTCGGTGGAGAGGTCATCGCTGATGACTCGCACCGCAAGGAAACGTGTCTTCCTTTCATGGGCCACCTGAGCGACCGCCAAACTTTCCAGATCGACGGCGAGCGCTGAATATTCCTCGCCCAACTCACGTTTTTGTTCGACCGTTCGCACCAGTTCATCGGCCGTCAGCAAGCGGCCCACAAACAATTTGTGAGCCGGATCGGCCGGCATCGCGAGGTCGATCTGCAAACACTGCCCGTGTTGGTCGGCGATCGAATCTCCTACGACGATCGAACCGACTGGAATGTCGGCTCGCAGCGATCCGGAGAATCCACAGGACAACAACCACGGTGGCGAGTGACCGTCGAGCAGCGCTTGTGCCGCGCGGCGAGCCTGCGCGAAACCCATGCCCGCTTCGACGATGGCGACTCGAATTCCGTCATAGAAGCCGCCGCGAAATACGAACTCTCCTCCCGTGTACTTTTTGACCTTTTCACAGCGTTCGAGGAATGCCCCCATTTCGATGGGCAATGCGCAGACGATGCCAATATCCGCGTGAACGTGGTCAGAATCCGGTGAGCTTACAGCGGGCATGTCGAGCAATCGTTGGGCAGAAGAGAGGAAGAGGTATATGGAAGGAATTGAATTAGCGGAGATTAGCACCGGCGCATCAACAACTTTGGAACTGTTGGATTTCGGCGGATTGACGATTGACGATTGATGATTGATGATTGATGATTGATGAACATGGATTGTTGATTTTTGAAGGAAGAGGACGCCCTGAACTCAGTTGCTGCTACTTCACAAATCAACAATCCTTGTTCATCAATCGTCAATCCGCCCCCCAATGCGCCGGTGCTTAACGAAGGTTCGTATTCCTGGTCTTTTCGAAGGCATCGTAATCTGCCGGAGACAACACGCTACGGAAGCCGCAATGAAATGTTCCCGATGTTGGTTCGCCCTTCATCCGCGTTGCGCAACGATAGCCTAGACAATAGTCCGAGCTGCACATGAATGATCCGCCGCGCTGGACGCGCTTCGGCAAGCCAGGCTCGTTGGGATCGAAGCTGTCGGCCGGGCCGCGCGGATTGCGGCGCGAACTTTCGTTGTAGTAGGCGGGCTGATACCAGTCGGCACACCACTCCCAAACGTTTCCCGCCATGTCGTACAAGCCGAATTTGTTCGGCCGAAAAGTCTTGACCGGTGCCGTGAACTCGAACCCGTCCGAGACTTCATGCACTTCCGGAAACTTTCCCTGCCAGATGTTGAGCAGCCAGCGATCGCCGTTCTGCGTTCCGTGACCCCACGGATACTCCTGCTGGGACAATCCGCCGCGCGCCGCGAATTCCCATTCGGCCTCGGTGGGCAATCGCTTTCCGGCCCACTCGCAGTACGCGACCGCATCCAACCACGCGATGTGAACGACGGGATGATCCCGCCGTTCTTCAATCGACGAATCCGGTCCATTGGGACGCCGCCAGTTCGCTCCCTTTTTCATCATCCACAGTTGATAGGGCCAGTTGGGAAAATCCTTCCGCAAAGTTGCACGATCGAAGTCCGGGTTGAAGCAGATCGAACTGGGAACCAAGTCTTCCTCTTTGATGACGCTGACATCGGGAACCAGACCTTCAAATTCTTCTCGCTTCGGCTGCCGCTCGGCGATCGTCACATAGTTGGTCGCTTGGACAAACCGTTCGAAGTCCGCGTTCGTGACTTCGGTGATGTCCATCCAAAAGCCGTCCACGTCAACCTCATGCACCGGCTTCTCATCGGCCAGTCCATCATCACTGCCCATCATGAACTTGCCGCCGGGAATCCAAACCATCCCTGCCGGAGCCGGCCGCGATTCCTTGATCCCTGCGCTCGACGGCAAGATTTCCGTCAGTCGCAGTGGGGTGACCGCCGACCAAACCATGATCGCTCCAGCCGTCAGCAAAGCCGCGACCGCAAGACAGGCTCGTGAAGTGGGCATGAAATTCATGGAAAACTCGAAATCCGAAACCCGAAATACCACGAGCAAGATAGCAGCTCACGAAGCCGCTCGCACGGAAGCCGTAGAGCAGGCGGCTCGCTCGCCTGCTGGGATTTTCAGTTGAATCCACAGGCGAGCCGCCTGTGCTACGACTTTATTACGCGGCGATTCGCGAACTGTAATAATGGCACAGGGCCACGGCGAATGCGTCCGCCATATCGTGCGGTTCCGGCAGCCGGTCCAAGCTCAATTCCGTTTTGATGGCTCGCTGGATTTGATCCTTTGAAGCCTTGCCGCTGCCGGTGAGCAGCCGCTTGATCTGTGTCGGCGTGTAATGCACGACTGGAATTCCGCAGTCCACCGCGGCGGCCAAGATGGCTCCGCGCGCGTGGGCCATCAGCAGCGCGGACTTGGGATTGCGAACCAGAGAAAAAACCTGTTCGATAGCCAGTACGCTGGGCTGAAACTCTTCCAAGACCTCGCGCAAACCGGTGGAGATTTCATGAACACGCTCGGCCAGCGAGCGGCCGCGCGTCGACCGAATTAGTCCACCTTCGCACAACACTGGGCCGCGCGGCGATCGCTCCAGCAGCGCATAGCCGGTGCGGTTCAATCCCGGATCGATTCCCAAATAACGGGCTGCGTCACTCATCCATGAGTCTCGCTTAAGAAAGGATATCCCCAATTTCCAGGCCACCAAGGCCGGGTTAGGATCGGCGCATCAATAAATGTCG
>JAYVSP010000241.1:0-7389 GCA_043775215.1 Planctomyces sp.
ACGACCCGGAACGAGTCGACAAGCTCGCCGGCCTGCGAGCACAACTTGATCAGGCGTATCGCCGTCTGGAAGACCAACTCAAATCGCTGACCGCTGAACGAGACAAACTCAAAGAGGAAGGTCAGGAAGCCGAGGCTCTCGGCAACCTCGAAAAGCAAATCACCACCACCGAAAAGCAACTCACCGAAGCCCGCTCTCGCCAAGCCGGCAGCGTTCCGCTGATGGTCTACGGCGACATCCTGTGGGGGCTGTTCAACTCCACGGAGTTCGCGTTCAATCATTGAGCCGATTCCGTGTAAATCGGAATCACGTCCAAAACTCAACCAACAGTTCCGGCACTCGCTCGAAGTCGCGACGGTTACGAGAGACTAAGGTAGCCCCGTGAGTGACACAGGTCGCGGCAATACGAAGATCATGAGTCGACCCTCGGACTTTTTGCTGTCGCCAACTTTGCAAGAGTGCTTCCGCAGCAGACGAGTACGACAGTACGTTGAGTCCTCGAAACGCCAACACGGTCAACTCCAGAAGTCGATAACTACCAGCAATGTCGAGTTTGCCTTGTCCCGCTTCTGCCATGCGAACTGCATTCAGCCGGCCGCGCAGGATTTCTTCAAGGGCGACAATGGGGACGAATTGCTCTGCCAGCGGAATCGCGGACGCACGTTGCACGAAAGGCTCATGTCCCAACAAAATCAAGCTCAAAACATCGGTGTCGAAAACCGTCATTCCGCGACCTCGGCGTCACGTAATCGGTACGCCTCGTCGCAGATATCCGCGAGCGTTGGATCGTCACGAAATATCCCTGCAAGATTCGTCACGCCACCCACCGTCAGTTCAAGCGGTAACAGTTCGCCCGCCTGGACTCGACGCCGAATTTCCACTTCCAAAGCGACCACCGCGTCGGTTCGTGATGGGCGAACGAATTTCATCTGTGGAATACCTGGAACCGATGCGGAATAGTCCGCGCCCGATTGTTCAACGAGAATGGCTAGCGACATAACTCACCTTTGAAATCGCACCGTCTGCTTGACGCTTGCCGATTCTACTCCACAACCCCCGGAGTCCAACCATGAATTCCCGCCTCTTCACGAGCCTTTCACTCACTTGCCTCCTTTCACCGCTCTCGACGCAAGACTTGAAGCCTGACGCGGCCAAGCCGAAAGAGGTCGTCACGTACAAAGACCACGTCGCGCCGATTCTGCGGAAGCATTGCGGCAACTGCCACAACCCGGACAAAGCGACATCGGACTTCGACGTGATGACGTATCAAACTCTGATGGCGGGCGGTAGCAGCGGCGAGGCGATCGCGGCGGGGAGTCCTGATTCCAGCCGTTTGTACAAGGCCGTCGCGCACCTCGAAGAGCCGTTCATGCCGGCGAAAGGGCCGAAGATTCCGGAGGCGGAGATCGCGGTCATCAAGAGGTGGTTTGAACTCGGCGCGCCGGAAACATCCGTCAGCGCGGCGAAGAATGCGACTCGCAAAGTCGATCTCGATTTGGCATCGGTCTCGACCGGCAAGCCTGACGGTCCGCCACCGATGCCGGACAAGTTACCGGAGTTGTCACTGCCTCAGACCAAGCGACCACATCCCGTGACCGCGCTTGCGGCCAGTCCGTGGGCGCCGCTGGTCGCGGTCGCGGGGCACGAGCTAATTCTGCTCTACAACACCGATGACCTGAAGCTGATCGGCGTGTTGCCGTTCCCAGAACGAATTCCGCACGTCTTGAAGTTCAGCCGCAACGGTAAACTGCTGCTCGCGGCGGGAGGACACGGGGCCGAGTCCGGCAAGGCCGTGCTGTTCCATGTGATGACCGGCCAACGGATCACCGAGATCGGCGATGAATCCGACAGCGTCCTCGCGGCTGACATCAGTCCGAATCAGAAATGGGTCGCGCTCGGCGGGCCGAACAAGCTCGTGAAAATCTTCTCGACCGAGACCGGCGAACTGAAGCACAAGATCAAGAAGCACACCGACTGGGTCACGGCGATCGAGTTCAGCCCCAACGGCGAGATGCTGGCCAGCGGCGACCGCAACGGCGGCGTTTATGTGTGGGAACCGGAGACCGGCAGCATCCTCTTCACGCTCGGCGATCACAAAGAAATGATTACCGACCTCAACTGGCGAGCCGATTCGCAAATGCTCGCGACCGCCAGCGAGGACGGCCGCGTGATCCTGTGGTACGCCGAAGACGGTTTCCCGACGCGCACGATCAACGCGACAACTGGCGGCACACCGGTGCGGACTTCGACCACTCGCGGCAAGCCGGCTGGAGTCCTCTCCGTCGCATATGCCCGCAACGGCCAACTTGCCACGGTCGGCCGAGACAATTCCGCCCGTGTTTGGCGAACGGACGGCAATCAGGATTTCAAGCTGGAAGGATTCGAGGACACGCCGTCGCGCATTGTTTTCTCAAACGACGGCGAACGAGTCATCGCCGGCGACTTCACGGGCAAAGTGCGTGTTTGGACTGTCAAGGACAAGCAATTGGCGGGAGAGCTGACTACGAATCCGTAAGTCCGGTATCTTGCAGCGAACCAAACATTCGGTGGGGACGAAGGGCTTTGTATTCTTTTCCCACATTTCCGTGGGCTGGCGGCGGCTAGCGTCGTGTCGTTCACTCGGCAAACACACACACGTTTCGGAAATAGATTCAATGAACTCATCAATTCTTTCTCGCCGCCAGTTCTTGGCAGACAATGCACTTGGCATCGGGACGTTCGCGCTGGCATGGCTGTTGAATCAGGAGCGGCTGCTGGCCGTGCCGCCGACGATCAAATTGCGACCGCAGTCGTTTGATCTCATGCCAAAGCAGACGCACTTTGAGCCGCGAGCGACGGCGATGATCTCGCTGTTCATGCATGGCGGTCCGGCGCACATGGATCTGTTTGATCCCAAGCCGGAACTGACAAAGTTCAACGGGACCGATTACCCCGGCGAAGTCATCTACAGCTTCGTCAATCGAGCCAGCAAGAAGTTGCTCGGCAGTCCGTGGACGTTCGCGAAGCACGGCGACTGCGGGACGGAAGTTTCGGAACTGTTGCCGCACACCGCCGGCGTCGTCGAAGACATCTGTCTGATTCGCTCGATGCACAGCGGGCACAACGGTCATGAAGTATCAATTCGGTACATCAACGCGGGGATTCCGGCCGTGACGGGTCGCCCGTCGCTGGGAGCCTGGCTGACATACGGCCTCGGTTCCGAAAGTCAGAATCTGCCGGCCTACATGGTGCTGAGCGATCCGGCGGGGCATCCGGTGGATGGCGTGTTGAATTGGTCGAACGGCTTCATGCCGCCGCTGTTTCAAGGGACGGTGCTCCGTGCTCAGGAGCCGCGAATCCTCAACCTCGATCCGCCGCCGCACCTCAAAGGATCGCTGCAAGCCCAGAACCTCGACTTACTCCGCACGCTGAATCACCGGCACCTCGAACTGCATCCGGGCGAGGCGGATTTGGAAGCGCGCATCCAGTCGTATGAGTTGGCCGCGCGAATGCAGACAGCGGCGAAAGAGGCTCTCGACCTGTCGCAAGAAACAGAAGAAACCCAGAAGCTCTACGGCCTCGATCAGCCGGAGACGAAAGAGTACGGCGCGCGGTGTTTGATCGCGCGGCGACTGGTCGAACGCGGCGTCCGCTTTGTGCAACTGTTTCTGGGCGGGCAGCCGTGGGACACTCACAGCGACATTCGCAAGAATCTTCCCGCGATCTGCCGTCGGACTGACCAACCGGCCGCGGCGCTCGTTACCGACCTCAAACGCCGCGGGCTACTCGACACGACGCTCGTCCACTGGGGCGGCGAGATCGGCCGGCTGCCAGTCACCGAGGGAGATCCCGTCACCGGCGGCCGAGACCACAACGGTCAGGGATTTTCCACATGGCTCGCCGGCGGAGGCATCAAGCCCGGCATGGTCTTTGGCGAAACCGACGAGTTCGGGCACCGAGCCGTCACAAACATCGTCACAGCGAACGACTATCAAGCCACGTTGCTGCATCTCTTTGGCTTGGATCATCAAAAATTGGCCTACATCCACAACGGCCAAGAGCAAACGTTGACGGCAAAGCGGGATTGCCGGGTCGTTCACGAGATTCTGAGCTGAGTTTAACGCATCAGAGCTTGTTGATTCTGCCGATGGAGGGCAGAATGGCCCCGTAGCACAGGCGGCTCGCCTGTGATTTCATCGGAAAAACCACACAGGCGAGCCGCCTGTGCTACGTCAAACAAGGAGTCCCATCATGCTGACCTTTCTAGGTGAACGTCATCGTTACTGCGATTCGGTCAATCGTCGGTCGTTCTTGCAGATTGGCGGGGTGGGAATCGGCGGTCTGACGCTGGCCGACTTTTTCCGGGCGGAGGCTCGGGCCGGTGCGAAGGCCACCAAGAAATCGGTCATCAACATCATCCTGAGTGGCGGGCCGTCGCATCTGGATATGTTCGACTTAAAGCCGGAAGCTCCCTCGGAAATTCGTGGCGAGTTTCGGCCGATCGCGACCAGCGTGCCGGGTTTTGAGATCACCGAGCACATGCCGCAATTGGCGACACTGGCCGATAAGTATTCGGTCGTGCGATCGCTCACGGGGATCAACGAAGAACACACGAACGCTCAATCCGACAGCGGCTGGTCGGTGAATTCGCTGCCGTCGATCGGTGGCCGCCCCAGTTTGGGAGCGGTGATTTCTAAAATGTGGGGACCGGCTCAGGTCACAGCGCTTGGTTCCGCGCCGACGTTTGTGGATCTGACGAATGGCGTCTCACGTCCGGGTTTCCTCGGCCAAACTCACGCGGCGTTCTCGCCGGACGGAGTCGGCCGGCAGAACTTGACGCTCAATAACCAAATCACGCTGCCGCGGCTGGATGATCGCAAAGCACTGCTCACGGGACTGAACAACGTCCGCCAAGGAACGGACTCGCACGGCATGATGAACGCGCTCGACAGCTTCACCGAACGAGCCGTCAAGTTGATCACGTCAGGCGAGGTTGCGAAGGCACTCGACTTCAAGCATGAAGATCCGCGGATGCTCGCGAAGTACGCCATTGAGAAAGACCCGCAAAATCAACGCATGATTTTGGCTCGCCGTTTGATTCAAGCCGGCACGCGCTGCGTGACGTTTTCGTGGGGCGGTTGGGACACGCACGGCAACAACTTCGGGCACCTGAAGATGCAGTTGCCGCATCTCGACAACGGACTGAGTGCATTGATCGAAGACCTCGACGCTCACGGCATGCTCGACGACACGATTATCCTGATGTCGGGCGAGTTCGGCCGCACGCCGCGCATCAACGGCGGAGCGGGCCGAGACCACTGGGCACGCGCCGGATTCTTCTTCGTCGCCGGCGGCGGCTTCCGACACGGCCAAGCCATCGGCTCGACCAACCGTTTGGGCGAAGTCCCTGCGACGCGACCAATCCATCTGCAAAACATTTTCGCGACGGTCTATAAGCAACTTGGCATCGACCCCGACACGACCACGCTGATCGATCCCAACGGCCGACCGCAATACCTCGTCGACGAACGCAAGCTCGTGGCTGAGCTGTAGTCTGTTGAACGAAAGCGGGAATGATTGATGGCGGTCAGCATTCACTCGGCAACGCTTGGACGTTCCGGAGAGGTTCGGCGCGGCCGGATTGTGAGTGAAACGGAAGCCATCTCGGAGCGCAAGGCAGGTCGGGATGTAGTCGTGTGCGGGCGAGATTGAGAGATGTTAACCGCAACGCCATCGGCGTGCGCGAGTCGTATCCACCGCGCCCACGCCGATGGCGTTGGGGTTGCGGGGCCGAATGCTCTGCCGCACTTTCAACCGCAATCACGACCTCCCGCCGGTCACACGTTTTACGAGACCGACAAACGCAAAGCGAAATGAGTTGGGCGATGAAGTTTTTCACTCCGGAACTTTACATGCGGTTCAATTCGGCGGACGCCTCGGTGGCCAACCGGGCGGACGCGGATTGGGAACGAGCATTGACCGCGTATCGCAAGCATTTACGTTCGATCCGGCTCAAGCTGCCGGCCTCCGTCGCGAGTCTGGCCAACGACGCTTGCATGCACGACGCCGAGTATCTGGGCTTTTCCAAAATGACAATGCCGGCGATGTCGGGCGACGTCGCGATGATCGCCGTCCGCAAAGACGGAGCGGTGAACTTCCTGGTCTATGTGCTTGATGGCGAGCCGCTCGTCACCCGCCCGCTGGAAAGCGATGCCTTTGACGTTTCTCAACCGCACTGGCTGTACGACGAAGTCGATGTGGTTGGACCTGGCGTCTTCCAGCACGAAATCCTGTTAAGCGATGGCCGAGTGTTGTCGGTTCGCTTCACGGCGTTCGACATCCTACCGGGTTCTTCGGCGAAGCTGGCGGAGAAATCTGCTCGTCGTCGGCGAGCCGTGCCTGCTTGATCGCGCGATGTTAACTGACGTGGATCGACTGCAAGTGACATCGCTCGGCGCGGGTCTCCCGACCCGCCGGGTTTTGGACCGCAGGTCTCCCCTGGGCCTTGATCGGGAGGGTGGGTTGTTTCAATGCGGGAGACCTTCGGTCGAGCGATCGGCGGGGACAGGAGACCCGCGCCGAGCGCAGATCAGGGCCTTCACCAGTCGATGCGTTCGATAAAAGCCGCTGCTCGAACGAGACCACGGCAAACCGTTGCCGTTTTCCAAGCCGCGAATCTTTTGCTCGGGAATGGCAACCTGCTCAAATCGTCGGGGAAGTTCCGGCAGTACGGCGAGAGCGGTGCCCGGCTCAGCGAAAGCTCATCACTGAGATGGTGTAGCAGTCCGCGCGGTGACAACGAAGGACGGCGCGTCAGAGTTCTTGAGCGGGAATGAGCTCACCCGGCGGCAGTGCATGATGTCGCCCAACACATCTCCCGCGACCAGCGTCAGCACTTCGGGCGTCAACCGTGGATCGGGATACCGCGTGCGGATCAATTCCAGCCACAAGGCGGCTTCAATTCGGAGCGGGTCGAGCTTTTGTGGTTCATCTGACTTCTTGGATTCTTCGGCTGTTGACGTGGTCGCAGCGATTGGCAGAGTGACTGCGGCTGCGGCGCACCCTTTCGCGAATTCTCGGCGAGAGATTGGCATCGTACGTCTCCTGTCAATGGCGGCACGGTGAGCAAGAAGTACCAAGTTCTTTAACGCCAAGACGCCAAGACGCAAAGGGCACGACAAACAATTTATCCAACGTATCGCCAAAATATCCGGATTGGGCTGCTCCCGGCAAGCAAGGAGGGGGGTCATTCACCGTCCTCCTGGATGGACACAGAACAGCTAGCGACAGTGGACCGCGAGATTGGAGTTGCAACGAAAGGGTGTGCCCACAAATCCTGGCAGCCCACACTAACCCGAAGCGCCAGCGAGGGCGGGCGCTCGACAAGATGTCATTCTCCGTTTGACGTCT
>JAYVSP010000242.1:0-8909 GCA_043775215.1 Planctomyces sp.
AGGTTTTGCCGAGAACGTGGAGGGGAGTCGGCGGGGGAATTTGGCAAGGGAATTTTGGGCAGGGGAATGGGGAGGGTTAGAGTCTCGTTACCTCGTCTCTACAAGGAGGGGCCGCTCTTCATTCGTCATTCGTCATTCGTCATTCGTCATTCGTCATTCGTCATTCGTCATTCGTCATTCGTCATTCGTCATTCGTCATTGCCTATGCCATGAACTACTTCGCTCACGCCATCCGATTTCTCGACCGGCCGTACTTTGTCGCGGGGACGGCGGTGCCAGATTGGTTGTCGGTTGTGGATCGCCAAGTGCGGATGCGCGGGAAGTTGGTTGAGCCGTTCATGCTCAATGACGAGACAACGCAATCCGAAGTTGCGGCCGGTGTGTGGCAGCACCTGGAGGACGACCGCTGGTTCCATCAGACGCGAGCCTTCGCCGAAATCACCGCGCAACTCGCCATTCGGTTTCGCGAAGCTCTGCCCCCCGACGACAGCCTACGAACCAGTTTCCTGGGACATATCGTCACCGAGTTGCTCATCGACGCCGAACTGATCGAGCGGCATCCGGGCCAGATCGAGCGGTACTACGATGTGCTTCGTTCGGTCGAACCTCTGGCCGTGCAACAGGCCGTCAACGCGATGGCCAAGCAGCCAACAGAACACATTGTTCCGTTGATCCCGAGATTCATCGCCGAACGCTTTCTGCCGGACTACCTCAACGATGACCGATTGCTGCATCGCTTGAACCAAGTGCTGCGGCGGGTCAAACTGCCGCCTCTTCCGGCCGAGACGGAATCCGTTTTGCGTCTCGCCCGTCCGCTCATCCGCGACCGGCTGAGCGAACTGCTGCCGGAAGAACAGTTCCAACTCAGCGGCTACTAATCGTGCCGCACCGGAGCCATCATGCGTCGATTCGGTCAGGCCGTTTGCATTCTCGTGATTGCGATCGGTTCGGGATTGTTTTCGTTCGGCAGCTACTTAGATCCGCGATTGGATGTCACCGAGGCCGCTCGCCAATTTGATCTTTATCGTTCCCGCGAGGAACACTTCACGGCTTCAATCTGTCGTGGAGTGGGCGTCGGTTGTCTGACGTTGGGATCATTGGGCTTGATCGTTCCCTGGATCAACCTCTTGGTCTTGAAGCTTCGTGCGACGGATCGTTTTCCCTCAGTGCTTCCAAGCTCGGCGAACGAGCCAACATCGTCTGTTATCGTCCAATCTTCACCCCTCAATCAGGAACTAACACCATGAAGTACGGAATGAACATGCTGCTGTGGACCACCAACGTCGATGAGTCGCTGTATGGCACGCTCGATTCGCTGAAAAAGATCGGTTTCGACGGCGTCGAACTGCCCATCTTCGACATGAACGTGGACCACTTCGCGAAGCTCGGCCGCAAGCTGAGCGACACGGGTCTGCAACGGACCGCCGTGACCGTCAGCACCGACGCCGCCAATCCGATCTCGCCCGACGCGGCGATCCGGCAAGCGGGACTCGACAACCTCAAGAAGGCGATCGACTGCTGCCAAGCCGCCGGAGCGACTCACTTGTGCGGGCCGATTCACTCGGCGCTCGGCAGTTTCACCGGCCAAGGTCCGACCGCCGATGAATGGAGCCGCGGCAAAGAAATTCTCACGCTGGCCGCCGACTACGCCAAACAGGCGGACGTCACGCTGGTCGTCGAGTATCTCAACCGCTTCGAGTGCTACTTCCTGACCTGCGCCGCCGACGCTGGCCGCTTCTGTCGCGAGGTCAATCACACGCACTGCAAGACGATGTACGACACGTTCCATGCGAACATCGAAGAGAAGTCGATCACCGGCGCGATCAAGAGCTACGCCGACCAGTTCGTCCACGTCCACATCAGTGAGAACGACCGCTCAACGCCGGGTGAAGGAGGCGTCAACTGGGACGAGACGTTCGCGGCGTTGAAGGAAGTCAAATACGACGGCTGGTTCGTCGTCGAAGCGTTTGGCTTGTCGCTTCCGGCCCTTGCCGCCGCCACGAAAATCTGGCGGAGAATGTTCACCGACGAACTGACGCTGGCCACCAACGCACTGAAGTTCATGAAGTCGAGGTGGGCAAGTTGAGGTACAGGTTCATGCGAATTAGATGGGACTACCAGTCGTTTTTGCGGTTCAGCGAGATCAGCTCAGGCGTTAATCTTAATTCTTGCGTTGGTGATTTCGATTGCGACACACTGTCCGATCGCGCAACAGCACATTGGGTCATTCGTCATCAACCAAGAGTTCCTCACGGACCATCTTCAGGAATTCCGCCGGATGAGTCGCGAATGCCTGCATTGAGCGTTTTGGAATGACCGGAGCGCCAAGAAACGGGGACATGAAGGAGGTTTGAGATGACCACACTTTTGCAACAAGCGTTCTCCGAGGCCGCCAAATTGCCCGATCTGGAACAGAACTTGATTGGTTCTCGCCTGCTCGCTGAATTGTCAGAGGAAACGGATTTCGACCGAGCGATTGCGGCCTCTTCCGACACGCTCGCGCGACTCGCGCAGGAAGCGTTAACGGAACATCGCTCGGGGTTGACGCAGGAATTGAAACCGGAGCAGCTATGAATTCGCGCACTACGCGGCAGTTCCGCGACTTGTTTGCTGCGCTTCCGCTGGCCGTTCAACGGCAAGCCAAAGACGCATACCGGCTGTTCCAACAAAACTCCAGACATCCCGGTCTGCACTTCAAACAAGTTCATCTTGTGCCGCCGATCTATTCGGTACGTGTTGGCATTGGCTTTCGCGCGGTCGGTGCGGCTGCGGAAGACGCCATCGTTTGGTTCTGGATCGGCTCACACGCTGAATACGATCAACTTTTGAAACGCATGTAGATGGAAAGCATTCCCAGAGATGGTCATGCTGACCCGAGCGAGGACTATTTGGCGATCTGCTGCCGCACCCATTCGCGGAAGGACTTCACCAGGCTGTTTTCGTCCGTCTGTGTCCGTTGCTCGATGAAGCGGAGTAACTCGGCGATGCCGACAACGGCGGCACCACCGACAACGGCGCCGTGGGCTGATGCACCGGAGGGGCGAGTGTCGTGGTCATGGTCTGCACCTCTTTCTCCTGTATCCGAAGTCGTGAGACTTCGGTGATTCGGGAATCCGAAGTCTCACGACTTCGGCTACGGGACTCCTTCTGCCGTTCGCCTTATTCCGGCAGGGTGCGTTTCAATCCGCGCCACCCAACTTTCATTCTTTGGACGTTTCAAAAAAGGGGCCGTCGCATGAAACCGACGACCTCGCCATAAAGTCCACCCGCGACGTCCTCTGGTGAGTCATGCTCGATGTCCTCGGCTTTGCCGAGCTTGCTCGTCCAGCGACCGTCCGCCAGTTGTCTCGCAGCGTGTGTGAACATCAGAGAGTTGCCGTAGACGGCAATTTTCTGGACACCCGATTCGAGTTCACCGTGGTCGCACGGTTCGTAACCGAGCGTCTGAAACGCGCGTTCGAGGTTGCCGATCCCGCAGTCTTCGGGTGACGAAGGAATGGGCCAGAAACCTCCCGGCTGCCACCAATGCTTTGTGTCTTCGGCTGACCAGGCGATGCAGTTGTAGGCAGTCGTCGCGGGGCTGGTCAGCCGAAAGTGGCCGTCTAAGCGCGGAAACGCATCAGCCATCATGGCCTCAAACCTTCTTGCCGACCCCATTCCAGCCACGCGGTTGCCGACATCTCGACCTGACCCACTGCTTCCGGCGGCACCGGCTGCTCGTTGGTGATCGCCTCCAAGGCCCAGAACCAGAGGTCCGGTTCGCGCCGCAATTCTTCCAGGATCAGTGGGACGACCGGCGGTCCCATGCCAATGATTTGCTGATACGGTCGTAGCATGGCCATCTGCGTCGCGTTGGAGAGATACCGCGATTGCTCTTTCCACTCATCACGCAGCCGCTGAAAGCGGTCCGCCAACGAGACATTTCGGCCGAGCTTTTTTTCGACAGCAATCATCATGGTCTCCTTGCCAAATGGTACTTCTTGATTCGCCCCATATACCACGTCCCGCTTGCGTTGCGAAGATCAGGCGTCCCTCGCGAGCATCACTGAGTGCGGGACGGGGTTTGTCTGACGCTCAAAATACAAGCCCGCAGCGCCAGCAAGTGAATCCACTCACCGTGCCGATCACGAATCACTCGCTGGCGCTGCGGGCTTGTATTCACGGCATTCCGGTGACATGAATCGCAAACCCCGTCCTGCACTCAGCGTTACTTGGCGATCTGCTGCCGGACCCATTCGCGGAAGGACTTCACCAGGCTGTTTTCGTCCGTCTGCGTCCGTTGCTCGATGAAGCGGAGTAACTCGGCGATGCGGATGTTTGGAAAGTAGCGGCTGCTTTCGGTTTCGGCGTAGCTGCCGTCCGCTTGCAGTTGATTGACGGTCAACCGCATTCCGTTGTAACGCCAGACTTCGGGCACTCGCAGCGCGGCGTAGATGTTCATGCGGCTGCGGCGGGCGCGAGACAGTTCAATCTCGATGGCCAAATCCGGCGGCGGGTCCACGGACAAGTCGATGTCCTCTTTGCCGCGCACCAGTGGTTCGCTCTCGAGGTAAAAGCACTCATCGGGTTCCAATCCACGTTCGGCGTCTTCGTTGTCGCAGGTCATGTCACCGCAACCGAGCACCGTCAGTTCGAGTTCTTCCGTCAATACTGCAATCAAACGATTGAACAGGCGACTCAGGATGCCGTGCTTGCCGGAAATGGTCATGAACTCAAGCCTCCCTCGATCATAGGTCAATCGAACGTGCCGGCCAGTCAGAGCGTCCGCGATCTTCCGATAGGTCTCCCAATCCACGGCACCCAGCGACCAACATTGCCCGTCGGCGGTTGTCGTGTCAGGTGTCTCGCACGGCGTCGCCGATAACGGCGCCGTGGGCTGATGCACCGGAGCGGCGAGTGTCGTGGTCATGGTCTGCACCTTTTCCGCCCGTAGCCGAAGTCGTGAGACTTCAGTGACACGGGAATCTGAAGTCTCACGACTTCGGCTACGGGAAACTTCTGCCGTTGGCCTTATTCCGGCAGTGGCTGGCCTTTCGTTTCGGGAGCGAACGGCAAGGCCACCATGCCCAGCACGAAGAATGAGCACATTGTCACACCGGCGTAGCGCATCGCCAAGACGTCTCCGTGATGGCCGAAGACCATGTCGGCCAGATAGCCCAACAGCAGCGGGCCGGGAGCTGCCAGATAGCGGCCGACGTTGTAACAGAACGATGTCCCCGTGCTGCGCAACCGAGTCGGGAACAGTTCCGGAAAGTAAATCGCGTACCCGCCAAACAGCGAGATCTGGCAAAAGCCCATGATGGGCACCATCCAATAGATGTCCGTGAAGACTTTCAGAGACGAGAACGCGAACGCCGTCGCGAATAACGCCATCACGAAGGCAATCGCGAAGGCTGGCTTACGGCCGATGCGCTGCGTGATCTTGCTGAAACTGTAAATGCCGAAGAACGCGCCGATGTTGAACAGCAAACCGTTCACACCGGCCCACCACGTCAGCCGGCCTTCCATTTCTTTGTGCCGTTTCGCGATGTCGGCCAAGTGCGGCACCTCCTCAGGAACAGACGCCAACGGCTCGCCGACGAACTTTTCGCGAGTCTGCCGATCTGCCGCCGACTGCGGACGCTTCGGATCTTCGTCGAGCAACTTCAGCGCGGCATCCAACGACACCGATTTACCAGCCTTGCGCAGCTTGAGGGCCGCTCCGTAAAGTACTTTCGCCTCCGGAGTGACCATCGCATTGACCGAGGCTAACTTTCCCGCGGCCGTTTCCATCAGCTTGGGATCTTGCAGCACCGCGCGAATGAATTCTTGATCGACCTTATCCTCGCCCTTCGCACGGGCTTCCCCGTCAAATGTTTGACGAAACACGGTCCGCACCAGTTCAAAGCTAAAGAAGCCGATGCCCCACAAGCCGACCACTCCCGACGTCGCCAAGATCAAGCCGACGATTGCCCGACGACGCAGGAAGGGGACTCCCAGCAGTTCGCGAATTGATCCGAGTTTCTGTGTCTTGTCCGCTCGGAGGGCCTTCCATTTTTCCGGTTCTTGCAGTCGGCGGCGGACGAACAACGCCAATAACGCCGGCAGTGCTCCGACGAGAAACATGTACCGCCACGGCTTCCATTCACCGAGTGCTCCCGCAGCTTCCAGTGGGGCCAGTCCCATACTGACGAGCGCCGCCGAGATATTGCCGATCGCCGAGCAGGCTTGCAGCCAACCGAGAGCATGCGGCCGCGCCCGATCGGGCATGATCTCCGCCACCAGAGCCACACCGACTGCGAACTCGCCGCCAACACCCAGCCCCGTCAGGAAGCGATAAAACACAAAATCCCAAAATCCGACCGACGCCGCACTCAACCCGGTGAAGAGCGAATACAACAGGATCGTGATGACCATCGTTTTCGCGCGTCCGACGCGATCGCCCATGATGCCGAAGATGATTCCGCCCGTCGCCCAGCCGAGCATGAAAATGGTTGTCGCTAAACCGCCATACCACTGAGCGTCCTGCGGTCCATGCAGTTCTGCAATCGCCGGGCCTCGCGCGAGGTTGAACAACTGCTGGTCCATCGTGTCGAACAGCCAGCCCAGCACCGACACGAACAGCACGAACCAGTGATACCGATTCAACTCCTTGTACCACGGCCCGGCGGCCGGATCAGGGGGAAGGTCACTCTTGAATTCTTCGATGCCGTGCATGACGGAGGATTCCTTGGTTACGACGGAAGGTCGGATACGTGATCGTCAATGAGGCGGCAGTACATCCAAACCGCCGTCCGGCTGCAACCGACGCCTGTTTTTGCCACACGGCTGGCTAATTCTTGAAGCTGCGAAAGCTGTGCAGCGATGTAACCCGAAGCGTCAGCGAGGGCGAGTGCTCCAGAACACGAGGATTCACGGTCTCTGTGAAGCGTTCGCCCTCGCTGACGCTTCGGGTTACCTGACGCAGACGGAAAAACTAGCCAGCCGTGGCTTTTGCCAAGGAGCGTTGAGATGCAGGGCTGGCTAATCTTTCAAAATGGGCAAACGATGCCGAGATGTAACCCGAAGCGTCAGCGAGGGCGAACGCTTCACGGACTGCGAATTTCATCGCGTTCTGGAACGCTCGCCCTCGCTGACGCTTCGGGTTGCATGAAATTACAGCCTTCCCAAATTGAAACATTGGCCAGCCCTGCGTTGAGAAGCATTCGCCCTTGCTGGCGCGTCGGCTTAGGATCGGCGCATCAATAAATGTCGTCTTTCGCTCCGCGAAAGAACGTTCTTTCGCGGAGCGAAAGACGACAATCCCGACAGTATCCTTAGTGGGGGGATCGCAACTTGGACTCGCACCACCGTGCGACACGAAAGAGGTCGATATCGCGATGTGGCCCGGCGACGAGTTGCAGGCCAAGCGGTAAACCGTCGGGCGAGAGGCTCATCGGAATCGTGATGGTCGGGAAGCCGACGAAGCTCCACGGTGAGTTCATGCACGGATCGCCGGTTGTCTCCGGCGTTGGAGCGACTCCGCGAGCGGCCGGGCAAAGCCAAATGTCGTCGCCGATCGCGGCTATGGTCTTGCGGCGCAGGTCGTGGCGGAACTGAATCGCCGCTGCGTAATCGACCGCTCGCGCACCGAGTCCCTCTTCAATCAACGCGCTCACGGCAGGAGTGAATTGTTCGGGATGGGCCTGCAATCGTTCGGCCTGCGATGTCGCAATCTCAACCGCCATAAGCGTGCGGTGACATCTCCAAAGTTGCGGCAGGTCGAGTGTGTCTGTATCACTCATTGCCGCACACGCACCATGTTCCGCAAAGTGAGTCACGGCCTCTTCCATGGCGATGGCCATCGCCGGCTCGACCTTTTCCGTGAAGCTCCCTCGCAACCACTCCAGCTTGAGTTGATTGCTCCACACTTCATAACCGGGACGTCGTTGGCAGACTTCGATCCCTTCGTCGAGCGGCGTGTTGAGCAACGCTCGAAATGCCGGTCGCAGTCGCCGTGGAGCCAGCGCCGTCATGAGGCAAATCAAATCGTCGACCGTCCGCGCCATTGGCCCAGGGTGATCGAGGCTCGGCGCGAACGGAAACATCCCCGCTCGGCTGAGCAATCCGAACGTCGGCTTGTAGCCCGCGATACCGCAAAACGATGCCGGCCGAGTAATCGACCCCCCCGTTTGCGATCCGAGTGCTCCCAAACACATGCCGCTCGCGACCGCCGCGGCCGAACCGCTCGAAGAGCCTCCCGGCGTGCGATTCTGGTTCCACGGATTGCGTGTCGGCGGCGGATCGAAGAATGCATAGGGAGTCGTCACTGTCTTGCCGACAATCACCGCTCCCGCCTCGCGCAATCTGCGAACCATCTCGCCGTCATTGATCGCGTCTTCTGCCTGATGATTCGGAATGCCGGCAGCCGTCGGTTGCTTCTGAATGTCGTAGATGTCTTTCACACCGACCGGGATGCCGTGCAGTGGCCCGCGCCAGTGTTCTCGACTCAATTCTGCATCGAGTTCATCAACGACGCCGTCAACGTCGTCGCCCCCGAAACGCACCCAAGCCTTCACATGCGGCTCACATTCTTTGTGCTGGGAGCAGCACCGATTCCACAACTCGCGGCACGTCAACCGCCGATCGCGAAGCGCCACGCTGACACCGAACAACGTTTCGTCGAACGAAGGATGCAAACTGAGCGGCATGGATTTTCTCCTGGCAAGCGGAAAGACGAATGAATGACGAAATACCCAATGACGAAAGAATGACGAATAACAAAGCTCAACTCAGTGGGAACTAGAGGCATTGCCGATTGGCTCTTTCGGTGTTCCTGAGAGGCAAGTTTTAAAGCCACGGATGAAACACGGATTGAACACGGATCAGGACGGCGAACAAGGCAAAGAAGAATAGAGTGAGGTAACGGAATGAGGGTGCGTAACGGTTTC
>JAYVSP010000243.1:0-6651 GCA_043775215.1 Planctomyces sp.
GGTTCGCGTTCGTCGGATTTTTGAGCCGTTTGACGCGAACGACAAGCACACGGATAGGAAGCCCACACGGATGAAAACAATCCGAGATTCAACATCGGCTTGAGCCGGCTGATTCTCTGTCGGGGGAGCCGCAAAGCAGCGGATCGCCGTCAGCACAGCAATGACGTAACCGGCGAAAGGCTTTGAAAAGTCGCTTCGGTCCTTTGCATCCTTTTTGCCCTTTCGAGAGGACAAAAGCGACCAATAGGACCGAAGGACGTGCGCAATCATCAGCCTGAACCCCAATAGACACACCTGTCCGTTTCAGTCGGCCGGTTTGGAATAGATCAGCTTACCGCAGTGGCAGAAGACAATCTTACCGGAGCGAACCTCGACCGCTTGCTGCGGTGAGAGGCTGACGTAGCACGCGGTGCAGACGCCGTTCTCGACGGCGGCCAACGCGTCGGCCCCGAACGCGTTGACCAAGCGGCGATAGGTCAACGCAACTTCATCCGGCAGGACGGTCTCGGCTTCGGCGACGGCCAGTTTGAGTTTTTGAGCTTGTCCTTTCAAACCGTCTTCGGCGGCGGCGACTTGCTCGCCCGCCTTACGGATTTCGTCCTTAGCGTCGGCAACGGCTTTCTCGGCGTCGTGAATTTGGGCCTTCAGTTTGTCCGCCTGCTCCATGCAATCGAGGATTTCATCTTCCAGGACACTGTTGGCCATTTCATCGGCGGCAATCTGTCCTTTGAGGATGTCGAACTCGCGGTTCGAGTTGCACATGTTGAGCTTCATGCGCAGATCGGCCAGCTTGGCCTCGTTTGTCTTCAGTTGCAGATTCTTGTTGTCCGCCAATTTTCGCCGTTCGGTGTGGAGTGCCTTGATGGCGTCCAACTCGGCCTGCCGCTTGGCCAGCAGATTCTCCCGGGCCTTGATGGTTCGAGGCCCGCGTTCCAATTCCTCCTGCACATTTTTCAGTTTGAGATGCAGATCATGAAGGATGAACAAGCCATTCGACACAGCCATGAAGGAGGCTCCGAGGGTAAAGTAATTCATCCGCAAAGTGCGGCCAGCGGCGTCTCGCGGACAAGAGTTGTATCCAGTTCGCCGGGCGAGCGGCAGTGTGCGCCCAAGACATCCACAGTAACCCGCAGCGCGAGCGAGGGCGAACGCTTATTCGATTTTTTTTTGCAAAAGAGCGTTTGAAGCGTTCTCTCTCAATTGGGATAGCGTCATTTTCAACCGCGACGAGAATCATCCAGAAATCGGGTCAGCACATTGGCTGTGATCCGCGAGACATTGTCGTCCACGGGCAGACTGCTGGGCCAGCAGATTGAGCCGACGGAAAACGTGCCGCCGTTGCTCGGTGTGTCGAAGATCGTCATCTCGGCCCCACCGTCATCGGGGTTCAGGCCCTTCGCCAGCAGATGCGTGCTCTTCGGCGAACTGGCGGAGATTTTATCGGTCTCGTGGCCGGAGGCACCTCCGGGGCAGCGGCGGTGCAGACTTTTCTCGCCGAATGAATCGCCATTCTTCAGGCCGGTGCCCGCGAAGCACCAGTGGCTGTCGTCGATCACTCGATACGGCGCGGCGGTCATGATGCCGGCGGGAGTGAAGACGACGCCGAGCAAGTTCGCTTCGGATTCGTGCTGCTTGCCGAGCCGACTCTCCGCGCCGATCCCTTCCGGCCACAAACTGGTCAGCACGCCGTTGTGAACGATCATCGTCTCGTTGTCGAGCAGTTCGACTTCGCAGTTCACGCCGTTGCCGCCGAGGTACATCAGCCGGCCTCCCTCGTGAAACACCCAATGCTTGACGCGGTCGTACATCCGCCGCGTCCAGTATTCGGGATGCGTGCTGATGATCAGTACTTTGTACGCCGACAGGTCGAGCAGTCCGGCGTGAAGCTGAGTTTCGGAGTACAGGTCGAACGCGAACTTCTCACGCTCCAGCCAACCGAGCAACCGCCACTCGGCCGGAGCGATGTGGCAGGCCGCTCGGCCTTCGATGGGGTCGGTGATTTGCTCACCTAGATCGATGTGGTTAATCGGTTCTGGCCGCTCGAACGAGAGTGGCAAGTAATCCTCCCAACCCCAGGTTTGAAACTTCGGATCGGTGTAGCGAGCAATCTCTTGCCGCGAGTTGACCACCGGCACGGCGGGGAGCGCGTTTGCGTGAATGTAATTGCTGCGGCCTCCAAAACTGTTATAGCAGTTCCAGGTGATGTTCGACGCCAGTACGGCCACTGCCGCGGTGGGGCGAGCCGGCGCGACGACCCACGGAAACGAAAAAGCCAAGCCGGATTTCGTGCTCGCATGGAAGTAATACAAGCCGGAGCGCTGCGGCGCGGCGACCGTCTGCTTGTGAGACGGACTCGCATATCCGAACTTGTTCCACTCGACGCCAGTCTGCGTGTAATCGCCATCGGGAGTGATTTGCATCATAACACGCGGACCGTGCTCGTCGTGCCAGCCCAATCCGGCGACGAACTCTTTCGTCCAACCGTAACGCCACAACTCCAAGTGAAACGGCTCAACCGAGTGAACGCGGAATTCCCCCTCGTCGCCCGACCGCACGCACTTCGGCCAGACGTATCCCAGCAATCCGTCGGACAGCAAACGGAAGTGTCTCGGCGTGTCGGCTGGCAACGTCAGCCACAAACGTTTGCCGCCGAATCCCGGCTTTTGCAGAGTGACTTCGTACTCGCCGGCGGGAAGGTCCGCGTGAACCGAACCGCTGGCTCGCGAACGAACCTCGTAGGACTCGCCGCTCGCGTTGATGAATTCCAGCAAGACATCCGGCAGCGCGACAAAGCGCTCGTCACTGACGTCACCGATCCGCATAGCGAATTCCTCTCAAAAGTAGGTTGTGACTCTGTCCCGACGGAGCCGTCCGGACCGAGCCGTCCGGACCGAGTCCTGAGACGGTCGGGACAGAGTCCCAACCTACGCCACGACACTTCACTGCAATTGAACGATCTTGGCCCCCGAGTAATAGAACCGCACGATTTGAAATGCCGACTTGCCGGCGCGCGCTTGCCCGCACGCTCCCCATTGGCACAGGCCGGCAGCATGTCCGTGGCCTCGGCCGGAGAACTGCCATTTATCGCCTTGACCGGTGATCGTGAAAAACGGACTGTAAACCGTTCCCGCTGGCAGCACTCGTCGCAGTGCGGCGGCCGAAATGCGGAGCGAACGCTTGCCGTCTCGAACTTCAAACTCCGGAATCTCGGTCCCTTTGTCAGGATCGCCAGCGGCTAGCATGATCGTCTGCACGCGATCGAACGATTTGCCATCGGCGTGAAAATAATCTTTCAGTTTCTCGCTGAGCGTGCTTTTGGGGACTTCGGTCTGCCAGCGATACAAGGCAGCTTCGCGGCAGAAGTCACACGGCACGCTCTTCAGCGCGGCCACCGCATCAGTGAAGACTGCTGTCCCTTGCGTGGTATGTCCACCGCAAACGGCCGAGTAATACGTCCGGAAGAGACGTCCTTGAAACAGACAGACCATGCCTGTTGTGTCTCGGACGATCTGACGGCTCCCCTCGCTCTCACCTGCCAGTCGCCGCGAGCCGTCGCGATATTGAAATCCCAAATACTTCTGGCTGGCGGTCGACGCGAACAAATCGAAATCGGGATTTCCCTCGTCGCTGCGGATCACATCCAGCGCATACGTGCGAGCAACGATGGCCTGCGCCTTGCGAGCTTCGGTTCCAAACGCAATCGGCATCTCGCTGTCGACGACGCTGGCAAGATAGTCCGCCAACGGCAGCACGTTGACCGCCATGACTGCTCCACCCGGACGGCGAAACAGCCGCATCGAGCCGCGGTACTCATGCCCGTTGACCCATACCGATGGCGATTGGCTGGGAACGATCTCCAAGCGAGTGACCGCATACTCGGACTTGCCGAATCGCAGTCCAGTATTCGTCGCGCTGACGGAAGTGGCACCAAGCTTCTCGCCGCGAGACAGGACTTTGTCGCTGCCGATAGGACGGAGTTGATACGGACCGTCGATGGAAAGTTCGATATGTTTCTGGGGAGTCGGCGTGACGGCAACTCGAACGCTCGACTGATCGGTACGAGACAGCGACTTCGCCTGAGCGGCCAAAGACAAGGCTGGCCCACCCGCCAGACGTGCCGAACCATCTCCCGGTGCCACACGCGATCGCAGGCTCCACGGCACCACAATCAGCGCGGCCAGAAGCCCGAACAAGCCGAGCGTGACAACAGCACGTGAGCGGAGAAATGGTTGACTCATGTCGCGGTGGAGTGTGGCGGCGAGCATCACGAGACGCAATTCAAGAAAACCACCGGACTGACTTCTCGCACGGTCAGCGGCCCTCGCTATACTGATCACTCATTCGAAATCTCTCCGCGAACCGAAGAGTTCGTGTGTTCTCACGGAGACAGCGTCATGCGAATTCATGATTGGAACCGAGTGGATGACGGGATTTTCCACGACTTTCATCATGCGTGGATCGAAGAGATCAAACGCGCTTTGAATGGCGGTCTGTTGCCCCCATGGCTTTACGCGCTGGCCGAGCAACAGGTCTCGGAATTCGGCCCCGACGTGTTGGCTTTGCAGGCTCCGGAGTCGGCAAGTGGGCATGACGTTGATGGAGGGGGAACCGGCCTGCTGATTGCTCCGCCGAAAGTCAAACTGACGACGCACGGATCGCAGGAATTCTACACGAGTCGGCAAAAGTCAGTTGTCGTGCATCATGCCAGTGACGACCGAATCGTGGCGGTTGTGGAAGTCGTGTCCCCCGGAAACAAGTCGAGCCAGAAGCGTCTGGATGCCTTCGTCTGCAAAGCAAGCTCACTGCTGCACCAGGGAATTCATTTGCTGATTATGGATTTGCATCGTTCGCCGCGCCGCACCCCAGAAGGAATTCACGGGGCCATCTGGAGCGACATCAACGATGATGATTATCGCCAGCCGAAAGACAAACCGCTGACGTTCGTCGGATATAAAGCGGACAACTTCGCCGGCGTAACCGCATTCATCGAGCCCGTCGGGGTCGGCGATTCACTCCCGGAAATGCCACTGTACGTGGCGACGGACGGCTACATTTTGGTTCCGTTGCAACCCACCTACGACCGAGCCTTCGCCGCAATGCCGCGACGCTGGGCCAATGTCTTGGAACAACCGTGAATCAGATTCTGCCTTCCTATGCAGTCCGTTTTTACATCCTCCGGCTACGGCGATCTGGCGCAGTTATGACTTTCACAGCGGCCGAGTATTGGTTCTAAAACCGCAGATTGACAATTTCGCGGGCCAAAACTAACCTCGACCAGCAGTTTTTGCCGATGGGACTGGCACGATTTCCACAACTTTCGGCAGTCCGATCGGCTCGTCAATCGCGGCTCACCAGGAGGTTGTGGGCGCATTCATGTTGATGCGGCGCTGGCTGAATCACGTTCGCACCTCTCACACCGAGTCCATCATGTTGACTTCCCGTCTGAACTGTCTCTGCTGGGCTGTGATCTTCGGCGCGTGTTGCGCCGGCACCGCGTCGGCTCAAGAGTTGAGTTGGGCCGAGAAGATGTTTGATCAGAGGAATATTGACTTTGGTGTCATCGCCCGCGGATCGGACGCAGTGGCGCGCGTGAAGGTCACCAACCTCTATAAGCAGCCGGTGCATATCTCCGATGTGAGGACGACCTGCGGTTGCTCGGCCGGCAAACCGACCAAGACGTCGCTGGAAAGCCTTGAGGAAGGCTTCATCGAAGTCACGATGGATACTCGCAAATTCACGCGACGGAAAGACTCTAACGTCATCATTACCATCGACTCGCCGTTGCACGCTGAGGTCCGTATTCCGATTACCGCGTATATCCGGACGGATGTCGTCTTTGATCCAGGTTCAGCCAACTTCGGCCCCGTCGAGCATGGTCAGGCGGCGACTCGAAAAATCAAGCTGCAATATGCCGGACGGGACGATTGGCACGTCAAAGAAATTCGTTCTCGCAGTGAGTCGGTTGTGGCCAAAGCTGTTGAGATCACTCGCGGAAGCGGCCGAGTCGATTACGAAATCGTCGTGACTCTGGCTGCGAACGCTCCTGTCGGAGCCATTCGCGAACAACTGACCGTCGTCACCGACGACCCGAATAGCCCGCAAGTGCCGCTACTTGTGGAAGCCAGCGTGGAAGCCGATGTGATGGTGACGCCCTCTGTCGTGTCGCTCGGCGTGATGAAACCCGGTGAAGCGAAGCAGTTCAACGTCGTCCTTAAAGGCAAGCATCCATTCCAAATCGAGAAGATCGAATGCGATTCAGAGAAGGGCCTGTTCAAAGTCCGTCTGCCGCAGAACGCGGCTCAGGTCCACGTCCTGCCGATGACGATCACCGCTCCCGAGAAGGCCGGCAACATCCAGGAAGAGTTCACCATCACCGTGAATGGCCGCCCGCATCCTGTCACGTTCAAAGCGATGGGAAAGATCGTCGAGCAGCCTGCGGGGGCTGGCTTGTAGGCCCAACAACGATTCCATTGAAGTAGAAAACCCCGGTCGAAAACGACCGGGGTTTTTTGGTGGGCTAAGGTGGCGAACTTGTTTTCCCTCGCCGTCTAACCCGAACTTGAAACGCCGATTGTTGATCAAATTGTGGTGTGTGGCGGGGATTATGGCGGAAAACGGTCTTTATTAAATTACACTTGTAGCCAGAAAATA
>JAYVSP010000244.1:0-6662 GCA_043775215.1 Planctomyces sp.
AGTCCTTGATGCCGTGAGTTTGTTGCAGGTGTGTCAAGTTTTGTAGCCACGCTCGCCAGAGTGTGGGCGTTGTGCGAGTTCACCCACGCTCTGGCGAGCGTGGCTACGGTCTGAGGCGGAGCCTCTCTAGCTGATGCCAATTGATCGAACAACGAAGGAGCGGCTGCGCCGCAAAGCAAAGCGGCGATGCATCGCCGCACTCCAAAATCCAAAAAGGATCGCGATGTCTGCTGAGATTTGCGTGCGAGTCGATCACGTGTCGAAGTCATTTCGACGCGGGAGTGAAACGGTGGAGGTGCTCAACGGCTTGTCGTTGCAGGTGCCGCGCGGCGAGTACTTGGGACTGATGGGGCCGAGCGGTTCGGGGAAGACGACGCTCTTAAACTTGATCGCCGGACTCGATCAGCCGTCCGCCGGTTCGGTGTGGGTCGGCTCCACCGAAATCTCGCATCTGAGCGAGAGCGAACTGGCGAAGTGGCGGACTCGCAGCCTGGGCTTCGTATTTCAGTTTTATCACTTGCTGCCGGTGCTGACGGCCTATGCGAACGTCGAGCTGCCGCTGTTGTTGCTGCCGTTGACTGCGGCTCAGCGAAAGCAGCAAGTGCTGACGGCGCTGGACATCGTCGGTCTGTCGGATCGCCTGTATCACCGTCCGGGCCAGTTGTCCGGCGGACAATGCCAGCGAGTCGGCATCGCACGTGCCATCGTGACCGATCCGGCGTTGATCGTCGCTGACGAACCGACCGGAGATCTTGATGCGAAATCGGCTGAAGAGATTCTGAATCTGCTTTGCGAACTGCGGACGCAACTCAAGAAGACGATTGTCATGGTCACGCACGATCCGCGCGCGGCCGCTCGCGCCGATCGCATCTTGCATTTGGAAAAAGGAAAGTTGGTGGAGCAGGCTGCGGAGGAGAGTCAGCTATGAAATTCCTCAAACTCATTTTTCAAAACCTGGCGCGGAACAAATTGCGGTCGTTGCTGACCGCGGCCGGGACGATGGTGTTGGTGTTTGTGGTGACGTTGGTGTGGTCGATCCTCGGCTTTCTGGCGGCGGCGACGACTGAAAGGCCGGCGAATCTGAAGGCGATCGTCACAGAGAAATGGCGATTGCCCAGTCAGATGCCGTATGCCTACGCCGCTGCCCTGAAGGAAGGAGCGGCCACCGAACCCGAACACATCAAGCCTTCAGACAACATGACCTGGACGTTTTACGGCGGATCACTCGATCCGAAAAACAGGACGTTCGAGAACATCGTCTTCGCGTTCTGTCTGGAACCGAAAAAACTGCTGACAATGATGGATGGACTGGACGATTTGCCGGCCGACTCAGCGGAGCGGAAGGATCTTGAAGTGGCGGTCGCGAAGTTGGAGCAGAACCGGCAAGGCATTTTGGTTGGCCGCGAACGCCTGGAACGGCTGAAGAAAAAGATCGGCGATCGCTTCACCATTCACAGCTTCAATTACAAAGGGATCGATCTGGAAGTCGAGATTGTGGGACTGCTGCCGACTCGTCGCTACGACCAAAGTGCGGCGATGAACATCGATTACTTTCTAGGCGCGATGGACGCCTATCAGTGGAAGAACGGCAAGCCGCATGACATGTCCGGCAAGACGCTGAATCTGGTCTGGCTGCGCGTCCCGGATACGAAGGCCTTTACCCAGATCGCGGCTCAAATTCAGGAGTCCCCGCAATTCGCTCAACCGGCGGTCAAAGTGCAAACGTCGTCCTCCGGCATCGCCTCGTTTCTGGAAGCCTATCGTGACCTGCTGTGGGGCATGCGGTTCCTGTTGGCTCCCGCGATTCTGGTGACGCTGGCTCTGGTGATCGCGAACGCCATCAGCATCAGCGTTCGCGAACGCCAGACCGAGTTCGCCGTGCTGAAGGTGCTCGGCTTTCGGCCGATGCAAATCCTGTTGCTGGTGTTGGGTGAGGCGTTGCTGATCGGACTTCTGTCGGGATTGATCAGCGCGGGCGGCTCCTGGCTGATTGTGAACGAAGTCGCGGGCGGCATCCCGTTCCCAATCGCATTCTTTCCGAAGTTCTTGATCCCGACTGCCGCGTGGTGGTGGGGCTTGGCCGTCGGCGGCGGAACGGCCTTTATGGGAAGCTTTTTTCCGGCCTGGACCGCCTGCCGAATCAAAGTGTCCGAAGTTTTTTCACACGTCGCGTGAATGTCATTGATCTGGCCGCGCAATGTGTCGCCCAAGCAAAGGTCGTTGAGCACCATGACGAAAATGCAAAATCACAACTCGGTCATCAGCGATCGTGAACAAGACTCGATAGACGCCGTGAAATGTCTGGCGGACCTGAAAGTCGACGCGATCATTCTCCGGCGCGAGGCTGCAACCTTCGGGAAACAGTTGAAGGCTGTCGAAGATGTTGGAAAGTTTTTGCCGCCAGCGTTCCGCATTTTTGGGCGAATCGGCGTGGATTCGGCAATAAACCTGTTCGATCTCTTGTTCGGCGGTCGGAGCGAACTCAACTCGGTACGGCATACTTGCGGCTCAGTTCATCGAGGAATTCGCTCGCGGGACGAGTGCGGCCAGCTTGGACGTCAGCCATCGCTCGCCGCAATGCCGCGACCGATTCATCCAAGTCCGCGTCGTCGGCCACGCCAGACAGTTCGCGATACATTTCGTCGGACATCACGACATACGATCGCTCGTCTCCAGTGATGCGGAGTGGCCCTCCGTGTTGAGCACGCACGGCTTGTTCCAGTTCTTCAGTCAGTTTGAGCATGATGGTGGCAGTCTATCGGCTGAGCAATTTGGTGTGAACTCGAAAAGGCAGCAAGTCAAAAAAGGCAGCAGTATGTGGGAAATCTTCCTGGCGTTGGTGGTATTGATTGTGATGTCGGTTGGCGGATACGCGACCGGCGCATGGACGGTGGCGTTCACGAATCCGGCGATTGGTTTCGGCGCGGCGGCGGCAGTGATCGGCGTGCTGCTCGTGACCAGCAAGGTGCCGCTGACCTACAACTTTCAGAACTTGCTGGTCCGGTGGCGGACGACGTTTCTGACCGGAGTGGCCTTCACTTTGGTGTTGTCGCTGCTGACGGTAATGCTGGCTTTTGTGAAAGGGATGTACACTCTGACGCAGTCGAGCGGTCAGCCGCGGAATGTGCTGGTGCTGGCCGAGGGTGCGACGGACGAAGGCTTTTCCAACTTGCCGCCAACAGTGGTCGGCGACATTGAAAGCCAGCAGGCGGTGGCGATCGACGACGGTCGACCACTGGTCAGCCGCGAGACCTATTTGATCGTGAATCAGCCAGTCGACAGCGATGTTCCGGGGCGCCCACAGCGGCGATTCCTGCAAATGCGCGGACTGGATGATTCGCAACTCACCGGCAAAGTTCATGGCCTGGAGTTGTACGCGGATGGCAGTTGGCTGTCGGACGCGGGTGTTCGCGAACTGGCGAACAATTCCGACACGGCCCCTCTCCCTAACCCTCTCCCCGGAGTACCGGGGCGAGGGAACCAGGCGGGGACACAAGCTGGCGAAGCACACGAACTGATCAATGCCTACGAGGTTGTCCTCGGCGAGGGAATCGCTCGCGAACTTGGGCGCGATCATCCGCAGACGATGTCGCAGCCGCAGCTTCAACGGCTGACAGTTGGCGACACATTCAAACTCAATGACCGCGCATGGGTGGTCGTCGGCGTGTTGAAGTCGGAAGGGAGCACGTTTGATTCGGAAGTCTGGGCCAAGCGAACCATTGTCGGTCCGATGTTCGGCAGCGAGACGTACACGACTCTGGTGCTGCAAGCGTCGAAGAATTTCCGCCGTGATCAGCGAGCGGCCTACAAAGCCGAACGGCTCGCAAAAATCGAAGAGGCTCGGCAGAAGGCGGAAGACATTCAGAAGCGAGCCGCTGCTGCCAAAGCCGCCGGTCAGGAATTTCACGAGCGACCTGATTCGATCCCGACCTGGATCGAGCCGCAATCCGACGACCACTGGGACGCCGAAATGGTCAAGGCGTACTTCAACAATGACTACAAGAAAGCGTCGGTCAACGCGATCGTCGAGACCGATTATTTTGACAGCCTCAATCAGCTCAACAAGCAGTTTCTGTATGCGATCATTTTCGTGACGATCATCCTTTCGGTCGGCGGCGTCTTCGGCGTGATGAACACGATGTTCGCGGCGATCAGCCAGCGCATGAAAGACATCGGCGTGCTGCGATTGCTGGGTTACCGGCGACGCTCAGTCCTGATTTGCTTCCTGCTGGAGTCGGTACTGATCGCGATGATCGGCGGTTTGATGGGCGTCGCGCTGGGCAGTTTGAGCGACGGTTGGACCGCCAGCAGCATCGTCGGCAGCGGCCAGGGAGGCGGCAAGTTCGTCGTGCTGCGGTTGACGGTCGATGCTCAAGTCGTCGCCGTTGGATGTTTGCTGAGTTTGATGCTGGGCTTCATCGGTGGCTTGGTTCCGTCTCTAAACGCAATGCGTTTATCGGCACTGGAAGCGCTGCGCTGATGTGTCCGCCGCGCGAAGGGGGCGCCTGGAATTCGCTCATGTCAGCCATCTGGCGAGCCACTACGTCGAAGTCTGGGTGGCATCAGAATCCACGTCAGCACGACCACCGCTCCAAATAGGCAGTAGATCAACGTGAAGACCCACGGTTCGGCGTCGAAGAACAGCAGGTCGTGAACCCAGTTGGCGATGAAGTCGCCGCGATAGCTCGCCTGCCCCGCGAGGTCTCGCAGTCGCTGTTCCCACACAGTCAGCGGGCAGATGACGCCGCTCAGGCTCTCGGCCACGACAAACGCGATGGCTGCCAAATGGATCGCTCGAAAGCGAACGCCCCGCACCCATTCCCACCGCCACACGCCTCCCACCAATGTCAGCAGCAGCCCGAACACCACAAACGCCACGAAGGCGAAATGGACGACGACGACAAGATCAGCGGTCAGTCGATAAAGTAGGGTCATGTCACTCAGGAGACCGACATGGCCGCCGATATTCCCACAGAAAGACATCAACCTATGGCATCACTTGGAGAAATCGAAATGTTACGTCCGTTGATTTGGTCATTCTTACGGCTATCTGTGGTGGAACAACACCACGAACAAATGGCCCAAGGTGCCGAAGGATGCGTTCGCCGCACTCGGCCGCTGGGACAACAACATCTTCATGGTTCCGAGTCTCGACCTGATCGTCATCCGCCAATCCGATCTCGAATTCGCCAAAGGCCATCAAATCGCCGAGTACTATCAATTGGTCTGCAACGCGGTGAAGAAGCCGTGACCGAACTCGTCCGCAGCGCCGAGCGTCGCTTCACGCTGAAGCAAGACGCTCGATCCGCTGCACTTCTTCGGGCGTCAGACAAAAATCGCAGACATCGAGATCCGCTCGCATGTGCTGGGCGTCGGTAGTCCCGGTCAGCGGCAACATGCCGACGTCGAGCGCAAATCGGAAAACAATCTGGCTGACGCTCCGCCCGTGGCGTTCCGCAATCGCAGTCAATTCCTTACAGACCATCACGTCGCGGTTGGCCGTCAACAGCGAGAAGCCTTGATAGATCATCTGACTGGTGTCGCAAAACTCTCGGACGCGACGATCCCAGCCCCGCACGGCGTAGCAGCGGTTCTGAACGAAAGACGGTCGAACGCGCGCCTCCTGACACAACGCTTGAAGCTGTTCCAGCGAAACATTGCTGACTCCGAGCAGCCGCGCTCGGCCGCTGTCATGAATGGCCTCCATCGCCCGCCAAGCCGCCCAATCGGCGGCACCCAGCCCGACCCGTTGCGTCGGACCGTGTAACACATACGAATCGATGAACTCGGTCCCCAGGTGTTTGAGCGAACTGGCAAACGACTGCTCCACCTGAATCGGAACGGGAGCCGCCGGATCGTAAGGGAGCCGATGATCCTGTCCGGCCCGAAACGTGAACTTGGTTTGCAGAAACAAATCCTCGCGAGCCACCAAACCTGTCGCGATCACCGCCGAGATCGCCTGCCCGACCGCCGCCTCGTCGTAATGCTTCCGCTGGTTCGCGGTATCGATTCCACGAAACCCCTGTTGCACAGCCAGCTCAACCAACCGCCGGGTCTCGCTCTCCTTCCAAGCCGTCCCGTACAGGAATCGAGGAACTCGCACACCAGAGATTTCTACAATCGGCTGTCGCATTATGACCTCGATTCTGCCGGGCCATCGTCTTTCCAACGCGGCCAGAAAAGTCGCCCGCGCGATTGACGGCGACCCTCGCCGACCTTAACCCCGCCGCCGACAAAACCGACCAAGGCGGCGGAGGAGCCAAGAAGGTTGCGAAGAAAACGATGAAGAAGGCTAAGACAAGACCTCCCGTGTGACCACTTTTTTGAGCTTCTCCCGATCGTCGAGAATCATCCGAATAACTCGAGTCCTGCCGCCGATCATCCAATACATTATTCCAAAACTGAACGTCAGAAACGCAGCGAGACATTCGAGAAGGATCGTCCAAATCATTGCGACCTCCACATAGCGTGGCCGATTGCCGTCAGTGGCACAGTGTGAACGCGGCCGAATCCCATTTGACAGAACGATCTACTTCAAGGCCAGCGTTCGCATACTTGTGATGATTGAAGTCTGCTTGACTTCGCGGCCAAACTGAACTGACAACGGATCGCCTTCGCGATTAGACTGCGAATGTCACCGGTCAAGGAGACCTCTATGCCAG
>JAYVSP010000245.1:0-2421 GCA_043775215.1 Planctomyces sp.
TCGTGGCTGAGGCGTCTCGCCTCAGCGCTGGGGCGGGACGCCCCAGCCACGACAGTTATTTCTGCGCCGGCCCTTAGCCGATTCCTGGCACCGGGAAGCTCTTGGCGAAATCGCAAATCTCATTCTTCACTGTGGCCGTGACCGCAGCGTCGTCGGGAGATTTGAGGACTCGCAGAATCCACGCGCCGACCTTTTTCATTTCGTCCTGCTTCATGCCGCGCGTAGTCAGTGCGGCGGTGCCGATGCGAACGCCGCTGGGGTCCATCGGTTTGCGTTGGTCGTAGGGAATCATGTTCTTGTTGACGGTGATGGCCGCGCGGTCGAGAACCTGCTCGCCGATCTTGCCGGTCAGTCCAATTGAAGTCATGTCGCAGAGCATCAGATGGTTGTCGGTGCCACCGCTGGCCAGACGGATGCCGCCCGCCATCAGTGTCTCAGCAAGCGTCTTGGCATTTGCCACGATTTGTTGTCCATACTGTTTGAAGCTGGGCTGCATGGCCTCGGCGAAACAGACCGCTTTCGCCGCGATGATGTGCATCAGCGGGCCGCCCTGCATCCCGGGGAAGACGGTTTTGTCGATGTCTTTGCCATGCTGCTCGCGACAGAGGACAAAGCCAGAACGCGGGCCGCGCAGAGTTTTGTGCGACGTCGAGGTGACGAAGTCCGCGACCGGCACCGGGCTGTTGTGAACTCCCGCCGCGACCAGTCCGGCGTAGTGAGCCATATCGACCATCAGCTTCGCGCCCACTTCTCGCGCGATGTTGGCGAACTGAGCGTGATCGATTTCGCGCGGATAGGCACTCGCGCCGGCGACAATCAGTTTCGGCTTGTGCTCGCGAGCCAGCTTGGCCACTTGGTCAAAGTCGATGCGATGATCGGTCTCACGCACGCCGTAGGGGACGACGTTGTAAAGTTGACCGGAAAAATTCACGTGCGAGCCGTGCGTGAGATGCCCGCCTTGAGCCAAGTTCATCGCCAAGTAGGTGTCGCCCGGCTTGAGCACCGTGAAATAGACCGACATGTTTGCCTGCGAGCCGGCATGTGGCTGCACGTTCGCGTACTCGGCTCCAAAGAGCTGTTTGGCCCGTGAGATGGCGAGGCTTTCGACCACGTCGACGAACTCACAGCCACCGTAGTAGCGACGGCCGGGATAACCCTCGGCGTATTTGTTCGTCAGGATCGTGCCGGCCGCTTCAAGAACCGCGGCGCTGGTGTAGTTTTCCGACGCAATCAGTTCCAGACCATCGTGCTGGCGAGTCCGCTCGTGCTGAATAGCGGCAAAGAGTTCGGGATCGTGGGTCTGCAACGCGGACATGGCTACTCCTGAGTGAAAACGGCCAGTTTTGTGAGCGGAAAACAGCCGCAGTTTTAGTGGGCCACTTCGGTCAATGCCACCGACCACATTGCGACGATCCGACGGGCACCGGCGTCCGGCGTTGTTGCCGGTATGCTCCCGTTTTCATGGGGGCAGACCTATCATCGAGTTTCTAAATTATTCTTCACGCGGGGAAGTCCGGTTCATGAGTCAATCGACATTCCGAACCGGACGCTAGCGCGTTCCGGCTGATCAGTCACGGCCTCATTTTCTGCCGCGTGAAGAATAGTTTCGGGTTTCGAGTTTCACATTCACGGATAGAATCATTCTTGTTTCGGGTCCACAACCCTTTCAGAAGAACGGTGAACCATGACTCGCGTACTGGTGGTGGATGATTCTCCCTTCGATCGCCGCTTGGCGGGAGCCATCTTGGAGAAAGGTGGTGACATCGAAGTCTTTTATGCCAATGACGGTCAGCAGGGCTTGGAACAAGTGGAAGCACACGTTCCCGACCTGGTGCTGACCGACATGCAGATGCCGGTGCTCGACGGCTTCGGGCTGGTCGAGGCGTTGAGGAAGCAATACCCGCTGATTCCCGTGGTGTTGATGACGGCAGCCGGCAGCGAAGATATCGCCGTGCGTGCGTTGCAGCTCGGAGCGGCCAGTTACGTGCCGAAACTGCATCTCGCCGAAGATCTGGCCGATATCGTCGACCGCGTACTGGCGATGTCGATCACGCAGCGCAAGCAGGCCCGGATACTCAATCGCATGAAACGCTGGGATACCGAATTCGAGATCGAGAATGACCGCGACTTGGTGCTGTCGTTGTCGTCGCATTTGCAGCAAAATTTCGCCGCGATGCGGATCTGTGCCGAGTCGGACGGGCTGCGAGTCGGCGTGGCGCTCGAAGAGGCTCTGCTAAATGCCTTTTATCACGGGAATCTGGAAGTCTCGTCGAAGCTGCGAGAAGAGGACTATCAGAAGTACGTCGACTTGGCGACGCATCGCTGCCGCGAAGTTCCGTACAAGCACCGGCGCATTTCCGTGATGGCCAGTTTGTCGCGATCGGAGGCGGTGTTTGTCATTCGAGATGACGGTCCCGGGTT
>JAYVSP010000246.1:0-4814 GCA_043775215.1 Planctomyces sp.
GCAGTTTGGGTTTCTTCGGCTTGCCGGTCGTCCCTCGTTTGGGTTTGCCGGTGGAGGCGACTTTCGGAGTCTCGGCCGATTCACCGGCGGCTAACGCCGTGCCGCTCGCTGGCGGCGAGGAGGCCTCCGGCTTCTTGCCTGCCACGGCATTCGCCAAGAGCATGACCGCTTCTTGCTCGGCGACGTCGAAGAATTCGGCCAGCCGCTTTTGATTCGAGGCGGGCATCATCCAAGACATGGAAAACGTCAGCGGATTGTCGTCACGCAGCACGTTTGCAAAGTAACTGGTGCGGGCGGCGACGTCTTGCAACGTTTGAGCCAACCCACTGTCCGGCTTCGCCTGCACGTCGGCTTCGATGATTGCTCGTTTGGATTTCGGATCGACCGCCAGACCCAGCGTCAGTCGCTCACCCTGCAAGATCAATTGCTCGAACAATTCGAGCGTGTTGAGCGCATTGACTCGGCGAAGCTGATATCCACCGTCCGGTTCACCATCACGCTGTTGCAGCGATGTCTCGGTGCTGGATCGCAAGAAGTCGAGGAAAATGTTTTTCATTCCTTCGGGCACGCTGGTCAGATTGAACTCGAATGCCACGTCGTAGCGCGCGGCCAGCCGCTTGGTCAGTTCGGCCGGGTTCGGAAATTCGTAGTCCAACTGGTCGATCTCTTGAGCCAGCCAGGCGTAGTCGCCGGCCACCAAGGCGTGAATCGTGTTGTTGTCCGTGACGAGGTCGTAATGCGTGTCGTCGATCTTCTTGACCTTGAACGGCCCGCTGCTGGCCGTGCCGATCAGGTCCGACAGATTCTTGACCGGCACGAACGACACCGGATACGGCTGCGGCACCAAGCCCGGTCGCAGGAAGATCAATATCCCGAACGGCTTGTCCTGAGCGATCCCCTTCAAGTCGTTCAGCTTCGACATCTGCCCGCCGACAAAGTCGGACAGCTCATCGCGTTTGACCGCACCGAACAGGTAATCGGCGTTCCCCAGCCAGCGTTCAACCCCGGCGACACACAGCACGGCCAGCGGAATCGCCTTATCGCGAATCGGCTTGGTCTCCGACTTCGCCAAGTCCTTCGACTGTGCGAAAACCGGCGCCGTTTGCAACGCCAGCACCGCGAAGAGGGACACTACGGCAAAGAATTTGGTCATTCGGAAAAAGTTCGGCGACACAGTGACCTCCAGTCGGAGAGGCAGAAAGTTTGTTACTCGAAGACGCGCAGAGCGTATCAGTGTTTGAATGCAGAAACGAGCCGGCGGCTGCGGCGTGGCCGGGTGTTCGGTTGACGCGAATTACCCGGAAACCGACTGCCTCGTTTCAAGATTCGGGCACGGTTATTCTTCCTGCATGCTGCCTCGACTCCGAATCATCGACCTGAGTGTTCCGCTCGAAAACGCCGCCGTCAGCGAGCCGATGCCACCGGCGATCCATTACGTGACGCATGAGGCCGAAGGACTCGCACAGATGCGGCAGTTCTTCGGCATTGCGCCGGAAGACCTGGTATTCTCGAATGGCCAAGGTTGGGCGATCGAGGAAATCAGAGCCATCACGCACACCGGCACGCACGTCGACGCGCCGTATCACTACGGAGCAACCTCGGAAGGCCGGCCCGCTCGCCGTATCGACGAAGTTCCGCTGGAGTGGTGTTTCGCCCCCGGCGTGGTGCTCGATATGCGGCACAAAGCCGCGGGTGATGAGATCACGATCGACGATTTACGTGCGGCACGGGATCGAATCGCGTATCAACTCCAACCGCTGGACATCGTGCTGTTGCAAACCGGAGCCGACAAGCGGATCGATTCGCGCGAGTACTTTCGGCAGCCGGGACTCGGCCGCGACGGAACGCTATGGCTGGTCGAGCAAGGGGTCAAAGTGATCGGAATCGACGCCTACACGCTCGATCGTCCGTTCGCCGACATGGTCGCCGACTATCGCCGCACCGGAGACGGCCGACACATCTGGCCGGCTCACTTCGCCGGCTTGACCCGTGAATACTGCCAAATCGAAAAGCTGGCGAATCTCGACTTGCTGCCGTCCCACGGTTTCTACGTTTCGTGCCTGCCCGTGAAGATCAAGGCCGCCAGCGCCGGCTGGTGCCGCGCGGTGGCTATGGTGCCAGAATGACGAAACGATGGCCGGAGGCAAACTGGCGACAAATAATGATGACACGCTTCGTCGTTCAACACTCGTGGTTCTTTCGTCATTGGGTATTTCGTCATTCGTCATTTGAGCAACCCTGTCAGTTGCGTTGTGAATCGGCGGAGCCAACTTTAGACTGCTCGCCCCTTGGATCGTTCGGCCGTTTCTGAAAGTGAATGAGGCGATGAAACACGTTCTTTCGGCGCTGGTCATGAACCAACCCGGAGTGCTGGCACATATTTCGGGCATGTTGGCGTCGCGCGCGTTCAACATCGATAGCCTGGCTGTCGGCGAAACGGAAAATCCCGAATACTCGCGGATTACGTTCGTCGTCGCCGGTGACGACCGCGTGCTCGATCAAGTCCGCAAGCAACTGGAAAAGATCATCACCGTCGTGAAGGTGATCGACTTCTCCAGCCAGCGATACGTCGAACGCGACTTGATGCTGATGAAGATCGCTACGGCGGACGGTGTTCGTGCGGAAATTAAGGAACTGGTCGAAGTCTTTCGAGGCCGGATCGTAGACGTCAGCCCGACGCATGTGATGGTTGAAATCTCCGGTCAAGAAAGCAAACTGGAAGCCTTCATTGAGCTGATGCGGCCGTTCGGAATCCTCGAAATGGTCCGCACTGGCCGCATCGCCCTGCAACGCGACCACGAAGTCACGCCGAATGAATGAGGTGTGATTTCCGATTGCCGATTGCCAATTTTGAAATCTGAAATCTGAATCTGAAATTTGCCTCTGACCTCTGACAACGGACCACCCACACCATCATGCCAGTCACCATCTACTACGACGCCGACGCTGACCTCTCTTTGCTCAAGAACAAAGTCATTGCCATTCTGGGGTACGGCAGCCAAGGGCATGCTCAGGCTCAGAACCTGCGAGATAGCGGCTGCAACGTGATCGTCGGCCAACGCCCGGGCAGTGCAAACTTTGACCTCGCCGTCAGCCATGGCTTTAAGCCGATGTCGATCGCCGAGGCCGTGAAGCAGGCGGATCTGGTCAACATCCTGTTGCCCGACGAGGTGCAGGGAGACACCTACAAATCAGAGATTCGTCCGAACTTGAAAAAGGGTGCGTTGCTGATGTGCTCGCACGGTTTCAACATCCACTTTGGACAAGTCATTCCGCCACCGGGACACGATGCGGCTCTCGTCGCACCGAAAGGCCCCGGCCACCTCGTCCGGAGTGAATACGAAAAGGGGGGCGGTGTTCCCAGCTTGATCGCACTCTTGCCGGGAGCCTCGGAAGAATCTCGCAAACTCGCGCTGGCCTATGCCAAAGGGATCGGCGGCACTCGCGGCGGAGTCATTGAGACAACCTTCGCCGAAGAAACCGAGACCGACCTGTTCGGCGAACAAGTCGTCCTCTGCGGCGGAGTCTCGGCACTCGTCAAAGCAGCCTACGAAACGCTCGTCGAAGCGGGCTATCAGCCGGAGATGGCCTACTTCGAGTGCATGCACGAACTGAAACTGATCGTCGATTTGTTCTATCAAGGCGGCTTGAACTACATGCGCTACAGCGTGTCCAACACCGCCGAGTTCGGCGATTACACCCGCGGACCACGGATTGTCACTGAACAAACTAAGGCCGAGATGAAAAAGATCCTCACCGAAATCCAAACCGGCCAATTCGCGCGAGAGTGGATTCTCGAAAACAAAGCCAACCAGGCCAGCTTCCAAGCCATCCGCAAACGCGAACGCAACCATCCACTTGAAGTCGTCGGCAAACAACTGCGTCGCATGATGACTTGGATCAAAGCCAAGGAATACTAATTTCATAAAATCAGATCAGTAGTCGTAGCGAAGCACACCCAATACCGAGGCCGACTCGCTAGGCGAGACCGAGTTGGGTGAAAAACGGAGCGCGTTGCGTTGTCTGGACGCCTTCCATCGCCAACGGCTCGGAAGTCGGCTCACGGCGACGGTTCGCGATCCGTGGTCCAGAAGCCACTCAAGCGCGCTGTGTTCCAACAGTTGCTGAATCGTCAGCAGATCGACTCCCGCCTCGAGCAGCCCCGTGGCGTAGCTGTGTCGCAGCACATGCGGCGTGACGCCCAGCACGAAGCGACTCCGCATCCACAGGTATCCACGCCGCCTTACGATTGTATTCTTCACGCGGCACAAAATGAGGCCGTGACGGATCAGTCGGAACGCGCTAGCGTCCGGTTCGGAATGTCGATTGACTCATGAACCGGACGCTAGCGCGTTCCGGCTGATCGGAAAAACCTCATTACTTCCCCGCGTGAAGAATAACTCTTCAGCAGCCCCAGCGGCTGAGTCATGTCCAAATCAAGGATCCGGACGGTGACATTGGGGATGTGTGATTGAATTAGCCAGTCATGTGCGGTGGACTGAGAAAAGCCTCGTTGGAGTGCATAGGATGTCTTGCGTGGAGCGATCCTCACTCCGATGATGTGAATTCCAGTGACGGGAAGCATCGAAAAAAGCAGCTTTGGCGAGCGGCACTTGAGGTCATACCCGTAGACCGGACGCCTACGTCCGGTCGCGATCGAATCGAGCGGACGTAGGCGTCCGGTCTACCGTAAATTCCGATCTGCCGCTCGCCTTAAAACGAAACGACCAATGAAATCCGCACTCATCAACTTCGCTCGTGTGCGACTGGCTGCATTGACCATCGCTGTCTGCCTGAGTTGGGCCGCCGCCGGA
>JAYVSP010000247.1:0-10023 GCA_043775215.1 Planctomyces sp.
ACATCTTGGCCCTCGAGGTCTGATCACGAGCGTTTCCGGTCAAAGGCCAGCGGAGGAGTCTCATGACAACCGTTTGTTTCTGGTTGGTTCCTTTTTTGAACGGGAGGTTGTCATGTCGCCGGGGAATTCCACGTTGTCGTTGGGAGCCGTGTGTGTCGGAGTCGGCATTGATACGGCTCGGTATGGTCATCACGTTTCGTTTTTGGATGAGCACAAGCGAACCGCCGCCAAGGCGTTTCATTTCACGGAGTCGGCGGCCGGATATCAACAGTTGCACGACGCGTTGACGAAGCTCGCCGAAAAACAGCCGGGGCTGCCGTTTCACATTCGGCTGGATGCGGCGGGGCAGTACGCCGAGAACTTGTTGCAGTGGCTGCATCGCTTGCCGTTCTCGACCACGATCTCGGTGGCCTTGATGGAATCTTCCGCCAAGCAGCGGACGCGGTTGATCAATCAATTGCAGGGGATGCTGGCGCGGGTGTTTCCTGAACTCGCGGTGTCGGTCAAAGACTTGTCGGCCAACTGGGTGCTGAGCTTGCTCGAAAAGTTTCCGACGCCGGACAAGCTGGCTCGCGCGAAGCCCGAAACGCTGGCCAAGATTCCGCACCTGGCCAGCGACATGGCCGAGACCTTGCGAATCGCTGCCGCGCACTCGACCGCCTCGAACCGCGGCCCGATCGCCGAGGAGTTGATCCGCCAAAAAGTCCGCTCGTTGCGGCAAGAACAACCAGCCTTCGACGACTTGGCCGCGCTGGTCGAGCAGGCTTGGCAGGCGCTTCCCGATGGCCCGGCCAAGCGCATCCGAACGATCAAAGGGATCGGCTTGCAGACCGCCGCCGCGCTCGTCGCCAAGATCGTTTCGATCGAACGCTTCGCCAAGCCCAGCGCCTTGATCGGTGACTTCGGCGTCTTCCCGGAAGAGGTCGATGTGTCGGGAACCGACCGCCACGGAAATCCCAAACGCGGCACCGAAATCCACATGAGCCGCAAAGGGAACGACCTCGTGCGACGCCTGCTGTACACCGCCGCTCAATGCGCGGTGAGCTGGAACCCGCCGGTCAAAGCCCTGTTCGCGCGGCTCCGCGCCACCGGCAAGGAGTACAACGTCTGCCTGGGACATTGCATGGCCAAACTGCTCCGCCAAGTCTTCGCCCTCTGGACCAAGGATTGCGATTTCGATCCTGACTTCGAATCCCGACCGAAGGCGTCCAATGAGCCGGCCTCCAATGACCCGGCGTCCAACGAGTCAGCGTCCAACGAGCCGGCCTCCAATGACTCCCTCGCGCAAGCGGACCAATCGCCGACTGATCCCGTCCTCGGGGAAAGCCAACCACCCGCGACCAACGCTCCCCGCAGGAGCCCGAACCGAGCGCAGAAAAAAGGGACGCCACAGGCCTCAAAGGGCGATGCCCCAGTTTCAAAAGAGGTCACCATGACGTCCCCAACTCACCTTCCTCCGAGCGGCCCTCGGTCGGTTGCGCTTCCGCAGAGCCAGCCTCCATCCGCGCGGAGACCGATCACGATACGCGCCACCAGCGACTGAGTCCACACGACCACGGTTCTTCATCGCCCGAACCATCAACTTGCCTTCTCCATCCTCCAAAAACTTCCCCTCGAGCGTCCCCCTGACTCCCGCAGCCAGTCACCGTCTCTACCCATCCTCCCGCACGCGACTCAAACGCGAACACCAAAAATCCGGGGGCATCACCCCCACCCCACTTGCCTTTCGACGTTACATCTTGCGCGTCGTGCTTGTATCGGTCCACGGCTACCCGAAGACTGACGCCCATCGGCTCGCCTGCGAAGTTGCGACTGATCGTCGGCGAAGAAATCCAAGTGTAGAAGGCTTTCGCCGAAAGCCGCTTCATGCACCCCGCTTTCGGCGAAAGCGGGCCACACTCGCTCCCTTGGGAACGCTTCAAGCGGAACTCGCCTCGCAGCAGAGTTTCGAGTACCTCCGGTATGCCCTGAACTTCGAGTGGTTCGGAGAAGACCTGCTGACTGAGGTGCTCGTCGGTTCGGACAAAGAATGCCTGATCGGCACCGCTCTCCTGAATCCGCATCGGCTGGAGATCGACGACGAGCATCGCACCGTCCAGTTGATTCAGGGGACGAGTTGGTAAGGCCGTAAGACTGGATTGCGAGGAATGATTCAGCGAGTTGGAAATTTCAGGGACTCGGTGACGGATGAAATTGTCCCAAGCCGAAATGCGCAGAATGCCCCAATGCAATTGGTCCAACGATGGGGCGGTCAGACTGAAACGCGACTCGGAGACCGGACCGAACGCGGCGTTGCAGATTCCCAGCGAGTTTCTGATTCAGGACCAGACGAACTCGCAAGGGAATCCATGCTTCGATGGAAGAGACCGTAACCTCCAAAGCTTGAACGGATTCGCAAAGCTCTCTTGCCAGTTGACGTTCAGGTGTTAGATGTCGCTTTCCGGAAGTACCCCAGAATCGTCGAGGCGGGACATACGGAGTGATGCTTTCCCAACGTGTTGCCAATTGTTGTTCGGAGCGATCGTCTTCCTCGATCAATTCAACTCCCAATCGAGTGGATGGACCGTTCCATTGAATGCGCTTCACGACAGAAAGGGCCGTCATCTCATCGGCAGAAAAACGAGTTCGCGGGCTAATTACCAACAGGCTTCCAAGACGGTCGTCTGAGGTCGTTTGTGGAAGGTAGAAAGCATGATCGTGTTGGTCGTCCGGACGTCCATCCGGCTGATGCCCTGAAAGCAGAAATGAATCCTTTGAACCAGTGACGGCGTGCAATGCCGATAGAACGGCTGCCCGAAAAGCCTCGGCCACCGGCACGATTGCCGAAATCTCTGGTAGCCGACCTGAAAATGAGAAGCGGACAATTTGTCCGACATTTTTCCCGAAAAGCTCACGCGGTTTTGCGAGACTCATGGCTAACGCTTCCATCCGGTGTTGATGTCATAGCAGCCGGTCGAGTTGGCGAGTGGCACATGGACAAAGCCGTAAACCGGGTCCGGTGCGTCAGCGGCAATGCGGCGGGGCACTTCAACAATACGCTGACCAAGATCATTCCGGAGTCGGTGAAGTTCTCGCCTGCGCCTGTTTGCATCCTGCAAGACGTGTGTTTTGATGAATCGTTGCCACACCTCGAAGTCCGATTCGTCGGTCTCGACAAAGTGAGGAACGCGATCAGCCAAATCCTCAATCAATTGCACCCGCTTGAGGTCTCGATCTTTATTACAGCCCTCACCACGAAGTGCCGCGAACTCAAGTTGTCGAACCGCGTCCAGAATTTTCTTTGACCGCGTTTTTCCAATCTTGCGATGCAATTCGTTGAAATACTCGACGACGAGAGAGCGAACTTCCATTTCAGATCGGCGATTCAACGACGATTGGCCTGCGACACCTAGCAACAATCGTCTCGCAACATCGAGATGCAAGTCGCCGTAAATCAGCGAGTCGCTATTTCCATCCAGACGAAACACCAGAACGCGCCCTCGCCGGCCCGTGCCGTGCCGGTTACATCTGCCTGCCGCTTGCACGATGGAGTCGAGCGGGGCCAATGCGCGAAATACGACGTCGAACGATAAGTCCACCCCCGCCTCCACGACCTGCGTCGCGACAAGAATGTGCGGAACCGAACAAGTCATGATTTCAGCGAGAATCCGGCGGCGATCCTTTGGCCGCAGGTTGGTTGATAAATGAAAGAGCTTGTAGCTCGACAATTCTGGCGACGCGGTGAGCATCGAATGCAAGTCGAGCGCCTCTTGAACGGTGTTGAGGACAATCAGGCACGACCCAGCATCGCAGTTTGAAACAACCTCACGAACCTGCGCCGCAAGATTTGAGAGCGTCATTGCTTCGCTAAGCGAGGTCTCGATGTCGTATCTGTCAAATGCTTGGGTCGCATCCGAAGGCAATGAAGCCGGTGCGATCTCAACTTTCTCAGATTCCGCAAAGAGGGCTGGCTGGGTCGCCGTCACCAGAAGAATGTCGGTGCCAAAGTGAGTGCTCAGCGATTGCAGCGCGACGCGGATTGCTGGCCAGAGTTCGGCAGGCACAGCCTGAACTTCGTCAAGAATCAAAATCGAGCCTGCGAGTTTGGAGAACCGTCGCGCGTCCGCACATGTGCCGTGAAACAGTGCATTGACGACTTGAACGAAGGTCGTGCAGACGATGTCCGACCGCCATCCTTCAACCCAACTGCGTGCCAAAGATTCCTCGCCCGCTTCGGCGATGTCGCCCAATTCTGCCAAATGGTGATGAACTGCGATGAGGTCTTCGGAGACGGATGATTCCGGCCACAAGCGACGAAGAACGGCAACGTTCTGGTCAATGATGCTCGTGAATGGAAGAGCGTAAATGATGGGACACATCGCGCGTCCGGCAGCAAGCCGCGCTTCACGACGTTTGATCGCCCAGCCAATAGCCGCCAGCGTTTTTCCGGCCCCGGTTGGGACAGTCAAACTCCACAGATGGCCGCAATCAACAGGCAGGGCGTCGGCCTTTGAGACGGCTGCTTTGAAAACCGATTCACGAGCCAGTCTCACAGCGACGGCGGAAGTCGCGCCGAACTCTCCTGCGGCGCGAAATTGTTCGACGTGTTGAGACTCAAACTTTGGACCGGTATCGAACTGCCCCAACTGATAGCCAGCGGCCGAGTCACGATCCGCTTCAATCAAGACTCCGAAATCAGCGAGGGCCTTTTGAAATCGGGCCATTGTCTTGAGTTCCGATACGTTCTGTCGTGCTTCGTCCGCAAATGTTCGCAATAGCTCGACACTCAACGGGATCAATCGCTGAGTTGGGTCGGGAGCGAGACATGCACATTGCGCCGCCAGTTCTAGCCAGTGGCTTAGCCCCGGCACGTCAGCAGCAGCAAGCTGCTTTGCAAGCCGTTGAGTTTCGGACGAATCTCGGTCAGCCATGCTATCGCTTAGGTCATCAAGTCGTCCGTGATGCCGACGCACAAACAAATGAGCGAGAGCAAGATCGACGATGAAGACTGGCGTGCCATCGGAACGCTGTTGCCGCAGGAACGACAACAACCACATCGCTCCGAATTGGGCGTGGGCGCGAAGGTCGCGCGGTGCGTCTCCACCGTGCAAATACGTTTGAAAGAAATGAGTCGCTTTGCCAAGGTCGTGGAAAAGAGCCGTCCAGTACAAGATTTGATCGCTGGGACGGGTCGTCCGAACTCGGTTTGCCACGTCCTCAAGGTGACTTCCGAGCGACCGACCAGGGTGTGACTCACAAAGCGGAAAAGCAACTGCCATCGGCAAGTCTCCAGTACCGCTTGAGCGAGGTTTCAATCGCGAGTCCGGTTGTCTCGATGATGTAGTGCTCGTACCGCGTGACAAGCCGATCCGGTTGCATTTCAGCCGGCATACGTAGCCGCTGATAGACGCCATTGTTTTGCCACTGAACTTCGGCTTGCAAATCGTCGGCCCGAATGGGGGAAACGAACGACCGCTGCGTCGCATCGCCTTCGACAAGTTCGCCTCTGGCTGATTCACATTTCCCGTCGAACCACGACAGCATCCATGCAAGGCCGAGACATGGTGTGTAGTGCGTCTCACCGGCCCGAAGTGTTGCGACAAGTTTCTCGGATAACGACGGATGACCAAAAAAGACGCGATAACGCGGGCGGCGAACAACTTCGTAGCGCATAGTTGTGTGCGGGTTGACGGCCTTCGGCCGAAAGGTCGGGCTCCCCTTTGTGTCGAGTAAGTTGATCGAAACGTGGCTTGTCTGAATTCGGTCTAGCACCTGCAAGCCGAAGACTGCGTCATTGTCGGTCAATGGAATCAAGTACTCGTTGTCCTGTTTTGAGAGACCGAGGATTGCACCGACCAAACCGCACAGTGCGGTACGTGGTGGCACAACGTAAGTCAGCGCGGTCGTGATCGCGTACTGTCGCCGAAAGTGCGCCATGTCACCGGTAACATCGAAGATGGCAAAGTCGCGCTGCATGGCTAGTCAAGCTCCAGTTTTGATGCCGAGATTCCCAAGTACGATTGCGCGTCGTCGCTCGGTGTCTCTGAGAGTGACAAGCGTTTGTCCCAAGCGTAGCGGAGTCGTTCGATCTTCGATTTCTTCGCATCCAGTGCGGCCTTGAGCGCGTCGAGATTCAACGTAATCTCGTTCACATCGCGTAATTCCTCGTCCCGTTTGCCATTCTTGTTCGTGATGGAGAGGAACCGATCCAGCCGCCCGATGTATGAGTTCGCGTGCTCCTTCTTGTATTCGACAAGCAGGAGCAGCAGCGGACGCTGGCCGATCTTTGATCGCGTGATAAGGCTCTTCGTCCCGTACCAAATCGCCTCGAAAAGCTGCTCGACATCGGCGGTCGTGAGATTGGTTGTCTTTGCCGCTTGTTGATTCACGATCCCGTAGAAGGAGATGAGTCCATACGGCAGGACGTATTCCTCGCGAAACGTCTTTTGTTGCGCTCCCTGACCCGATGCGAACGCTCCGGTTCCCTTGATGAATCGAGGTTCGACTTTGTGCAGACTCGTCCCCATCGCGAACTGCACGGGACCGGTGAGCGTCACGCTGGAGTCCTTTTCATTCTTCTTCGTCGCGCTGACTGGAATCGTGGCTCCAAACATTCGAATGTCGATGCACTTTCCAAGAATGTCCGTCTGAAGTGCGGCACGCTTCGTGAGAACGCTGTCGAATTTCTTCCCGCCTGCAAAGTCCTCGGCACGGTCCTTTCCTGCTTGGATGGTCCCGTCGGTCTTCTCAATTTCGCGGCAGAAAATCTCCTGCTGGGCGTAGTCATGCAAGTAATCGCGAATCGTTCGCTTCAGTCGGACATCGCTCACCTTTGCATGGCCCGTTTCAACGTCCATGCGAGGACGATTTTCGTCATTGGGATCGCCGTTGGGATTGGCATCCGCGATGTCGTAGAGGAATAGAATCTCGGTCCGAGTCTCGACGGTTGATGTGCTCATTCGGCAGTCCTTTTTGAAACTGTTGATTGGAATGTACGAGGTAGCTTTTTTAGTTCGGCGATTGGTTATCGGTTATCGTCGTCGCTGGCAAATCGCGGTCGCAACGCATGACCGAGGGCAAAGAAGTACGACACTTCGTCCGGTGACAATGGCCACTGCTCCGGCGCGGCGGCGAGCGCGGCGGCAGCACACTCCAAGAGGTTCGCGAAATTTTCTTCGCCGTAGGCTTTTGCCTTGTCCTTCGCAGCAACGAACAACCCTTGCACGTCTGCTTGGTTCAAACGAAAGCCTTTCAGCTTGCCCGCGAATGGCGTGGAACCACGAGCATACTGCTGTACCGCCTCGATTCGGCTACAGCACGCTCCGACGAGGAACGTGGCTTGAGCGGCTGGATCGTTCTTGAGCTTGCCGTTGGCTTGTTCGAGCACGCCGCGAACGCGGCCTGCTTGCGGCGAGGTTCCAAAATCAATTGTCATGGGCAGATCACTCCTGTCTTGCGAACCGAGTAGCACGTCGAAAAAGAGAATGGAACGAAAGAGGTCGGCGAGGCGAAACTGCCACGCTTTGCCATCGCGATAGTCTTGGCGAACCCATCGCATTCCGCTTTGAAGCATTCTCTCCAAGCGGAGAGGCCGCAGTTCCAAAGCGGCTCGCGTTGCGGCCATAAAATCATCGTCAAAATTGCTGCCGCCATGAGCGTGCGGAAACACATTGTTGAATGAGCCGAAAGTGAACTGCTCTTTGGTGAAAGCTGTTGGGCTTGGTGCATTCAACCACGAATGAGAATCGACCCGATCTTTGGCCGCGAAGAGTTCTCGAAAGCGAGATGGCAACAGCCCTGAAATATAAAGAGCAGGACGGAATGACTGCGGGTCGGGTTGGTAGAACAACAAGTCCACCTGCAACCGATTGTTTTCTTCTTCTGCAACGACGTAGAACAGTTCATCCTCAGCCTGCGTCAGTCTCTTCGCTGCTGTTTTGTTGATACGAGCTGCGATCAGACGATCCAACAACTCGTAAGCGAATGTTGGTTCCGGCCGAACCGGTAATGGCAACAACAAGTACTTGAAGGAAGAGTAGTAGGCGAAAGCCAAGTTTTTCTTCACCCGCTCCCCTGCAAAATCAACTCGTTCACAGCACGCTCGACAGGCAGGAAAGTTTTTCCAAGCGGCGGATGTGTCGAAACCGCCGGAAACCGATCCGGGCTTATCCAGCGTGTAAACCTTGAAGTTTGGAACCTGGAGCAAACCGGACACCTCAACATTTTGCACGCCACAAATACTGCATTGCCCCACACCCTTTACCTCACCGTCGATTCCTTTCTTTTGTGATGCTGCGCCTTCGGCTGATTGAGTAATCGCGTTTTGAAAAGACGCGAAGTCTCCAACATTTTTAATTCCGGAGTCGTCCAGCCATCCCACTGAAAGAATCGCCGCCTCCTTTGAGTCTGGTTGATGGCGTTCCTTTATTGCCGCGACAACTCGGCTCCAAGTGGCCCCCGGCAATCTCGTGTTACTTGGATTTGCTGCGTATTGGAGAAATCGAACACTCGCATCAAGGGCCTCTTTCTCCCAATCCGGAATCGTCTTGATTTTCATTCTTGCGTCGTCTGTGCTCTTACCGAGTCGAGCGAGTTTCTTACGAAGCGCGTCTTCGAAGTTGGCATCAAAGCTTCCTGAGTCATCCTTCTTCACCGTTTGCAGACCAGTTGTTGGCGTCGCGTCCCAACCGTTCGGAGGCCCCGCGCGGTAAAGGTACTTCAGACGTTTTGATTCGTCGTACTCGTCGATCTCAGCATGGTCGAAGCCCTGCTGCGTGAAAACGAGTAACAGAACTTTGGTCGTTCGGAACTTTTGCGCTGGGTCTTGCGCGGCCTGCGCAAGCCGTCCGGCGACATCTTCGCCAACGCCTTCGCGATCCTGATAGAACCGGCCAAGTTCAGCGAACTGGTGAATCATCGGCTGTGTCTCTTAAGTCCTACTCAATTACGAAACATCGACCAGCAGTAGTCGATTCCAACGCCATCGCTGCCGAACAGCAAGCGATGGCAGATTCTATTCTACAACATTGCACTCTCTATTGGCTGACGTTCTTTCCGTGGTGGATGCGACTTGCATCCGACCGACGCAATTCGCATGGGCCACATTTGAAGAGAGACGGAAAAGGGGACAGGTCCATTTAAGTCATCCGTGGGCGACCACGAGGGCGAAGAGTTGAATCGAGTCCGAGATCATTTGCAGCTTGTTGTATCCATTGAGGCGAACCGAATGGTTGACCTCGGATGACGCTCTGGCGAATAGCAGCCAACTCCTTCTCCGACTGCGGACGATTGAAGTAGTCAATCCACTGGCGCGGTTGAGGAATCGGCCAGTCGCTGAGCAACGATTTCTGTTCGGGCGTGCCATTCGCGCGACACCAGAGACTTCCCCAACGCCAGTCTTCTGCACGCTCACAGAGGTTGGCACGCAGCGCATTCCGTTCGACATACCGCATCAGTTGATAGAAGTAATTTTCCGTTTCGACCGGAAACGATTTGAAGCGGGATTGATACAAGTGCCCTTCACCAACGACGTGCCGATGCTTTTGCCAACGGGTGACGTGTGTTACCGAGAGGCGTTGCATGAACAGCCCCAAGTCATCATCCCCTTCCGGCCACATGACGAAGCGCCAATGATTTGGCATTAAACAATACCCGCAGATTCGCATCGGGCATTTGTCCAGAGTTTCGGCGAGGATCGCCTCAAAAGCCTCCGGCTGATGAACCAACGAAGCCCGGTGCATACTCCCGATCCGGCGATGCGACAGGCCGAGGCGCTCGCGTCGGTGCCAAGTACGACGAAGTCCAACGCCGCCTGGGCGTTGTCCGAGCCACGGTCAGCGTCCGGTACACGAAGTGATTGCGTCTCGTCGTTGACCTCAGTCCATCGACAGCCTGGTTGCCGAGTGCCAGCGAAATGGCTCGCCTGCCACTTCGTAACCGGGGCGCATGCCGACGTTCAGCAGCAAGCCGATGCCGACGGCCGTCATCAGCAAGCTCGACCCACCGTAGCTGACCAGCGGCAAGGTGATCCCCGTAACCGGCATC